>WBUV01000142.1 GCA_008933525.1 Bacteroidales bacterium
CCCTAAGTTCGGGTAGAAGTTTTTTGTTTAGTTCGAGAATGTCGTACATAGATTATCTGAATTGTAGTATGTTACTGATGATTAAAACGAAAATGATAAAATGAGTTGATTGTTTTGAATTGAAAAAGAGGTTGGAGAACTCTTCGAAAATCAATGCAAATATAGTTAAATATTATTTTTCAAATAAAATTATGTGAAAAAATCTACTTGATTAAGCATTTAAGCCCTTATTACTGATAGTTTCAGTCTTTTTGCGATAAGTTCAATCCTTTATCTTTTGTTTAGTTGGGTTTAGTCTCTTTATTTATGCGTTTTATCAAATCGGTTTTAAACAACTGTTGGAATGAATGCCAATAGATAAAACACTTTTAGAACAATTATTGTTAATTTGGTTTAATGGTTTGTTAAAAAATATTAAGAAAAAATATTTTTTTTTGATAAATGTATATATATTCAGGCCTTATTTAATAGCTGATTCTGACTTATGAGGCAATTAAAGATTATTAAGCAAGTAACTAATCGCGAGGCGGTTTCGCTCGATAAGTACTTGCACGAAATCGGCAAAGTGGATCTGCTTACAGCCGACGAGGAGGTTAACCTCGCTCGCAAACTTAAGGAAGGCGACGAGGATGCTATGGGTAAGTTGGTGAAGGCGAATTTGCGTTTTGTGGTATCGGTGGCCAAGCAGTATCAGAATCAAGGATTAAGTTTACCCGACCTTATTAACGAGGGCAATGTTGGATTAATAAAAGCCGCTCAACGTTTCGACGAAACCCGTGGCTTCAAGTTTATTTCCTACGCTGTGTGGTGGATTCGTCAATCTATCCTTCAAGCATTGGCAGAACAAGCTCGAATAGTAAAACTACCGTTAAATAAAATTGGCTCTATAAATAAGGTAAACCGCGCATTAACTGAACTTGAACAGAAGTTTGAGCGCGAACCCACTATCGGGGAACTCTCCGAAACACTGGAATTAGCTCCCGACGATATTAAGGAAGCGCTACGAAGCAATAGCCGTCATATCTCCATGGATGCGCCACTAACTCAGGATGAGGACGGAAATATGTACGATGTAATTCTTTCGCCCGATTCTCCTATGCCCGACAGAGGTTTGTTGAACGAGAGTTTACGCCGTGAAATTGAGCGTGCGCTTGCCACATTAACTCCACGCGAGGCCAATATTATTCGCTTATACTTTGGACTTAACGGTAAGCATCCTCACACACTTGAAGAAATTGGAGAGGAGTTTGACTTAACCCGCGAGCGTGTTCGCCAGATTAAAGAAAAAGCGTTGAAACGCTTAAAACAAGCAACCCGCAGCAAGATCCTTAAAAGCTATTTAGGCTAGTTTTAAAAAATATGTAGTGACAAGTGACCGGTGACTGGTTACTTGTTTTTTTACATCATCGCTCCAGCACTCCATTCCTCCAAAAAAATTTTAGAATTCTCTCAAATCACTTACCTTTACACCATCAATCTACATAAACAACAATCAACAAAGCATATGAATCATCTTGTATCTCCATCAATGCTCTCGGCCGATTTTGCAAATTTATTCCGCGATATCGAAATGATTAATAACAGTAAGGCAGATTGGTTTCACCTCGATATTATGGATGGTGTTTTTGTTCCAAATATCTCGTTTGGATTTCCTGTGGTGGAGCGCATCAAGAGTCTGGCCCAAAAGCCACTGGATGTTCATTTGATGATTGTTGATCCCGACCGTTACTTGGAACGCTTCCGCGATGCTGGTGCCGACTGGCTTACCGTGCACTACGAGGCTTGTACTCATCTACATAGAACATTAAGCCAAATTCGCAAACTTGGAATGAAGGCGGGTGTTTCGCTTAACCCTCACACTCCCGTTGAGGTTCTTGCAGATATTCTGGAAGAAACCGATTTGGTTCTTTTGATGTCAGTAAATCCAGGTTTTGGTGGTCAGAAATTTATTCAGAATACCTATAGTAAGGTTGAACGCCTAAGAGCTATGATTGATGCTCGCAAACTTGACACGTTAATTCAGGTAGATGGTGGTGTTGATACAAGCAATGCAGATCAACTATACAAGGCTGGTGTAAATGTTCTTGTTGCAGGAAATGCTGTTTTCAAAAGCCAAAACCCACATGAAATAATTCGCATTTTAAAGGGACTATAGATGCATAGAGCGTTTAATCGTTACTACTACTTATTTAACTGACAAAATAATCTTATGCGAAATTTATGGTTTCTATTTATTCTTACATCAACAATATTCATAAGCGCAAATAGATTACTTGCTCAGGATGAAAAATTCATACAAATAGGTGATAAGCCAAAATCTTTTTATGGGTGGAAAAAAGTATGGAATCCTGAATGGTTTCAGGGTAGCACAAAGCGAAGAAACTATTTTGAGGGTTGGTACTTTAAGGTAGTTTCTAATAGTGGTTCAATTAGATATGCATTTATTCCGGGAGTATCATTGGGTAAAGATCCCCATTGTTTCATCCAAGTTATTGAGGGGAACACCGGCGAAACATCCTATCATAGATTTCCAATCAACGAATTCAGTTACTCCAATAAACGTTTTGCCGCTAAAGTAGGAGAAAATTTTTTCTCAGCCGATAGTTTCTCAGTAGATTTAGGATTAGGCGACGAAAGATTATTGGTTAAGTTAAAACATACCGACCAAATTACCTACCCTATAAAATTTTTTACTCCAGGAATTATGGGTTGGTACAGATTTGTGCCATTCATGGAGTGTTTTCACGGTGTGGTTAGCATCGATCATAGTGTTTCTGGACAGTTCAACTTAGGTGCCGATACCATAAATATTATTGATGGTAAAGGCTACATCGAGAAGGACTGGGGTAAAAGTATGCCTTCGGCCTGGATCTGGTCTCAAAGTAATTATTTTAGTAATAGCCCAAACACTTCGTTTATGCTTTCTGTGGCAAATGTTCCTTGGTTAGGACATTCATTTACAGGTTTTATTGGGTATTTATATGCAAATGATAAACTATATAGATTTTCCACATATAGCGGAGCAAAAATTAAAGAGTTTAAAACTGAAGGCGATAGTGTTAAAATTACAATCAAGTCTAAAAGGTTTACCGTTCAATTTGATGGGGTAAAAGGTAAGAGAGGTAATTTGATAGCTCCAGTTTCAGGTGTTATGGAGCGCACTATTCATGAGAGTATTGATGCATCGATACAAGTAAAACTTTTTGATCGCAAAGGAGCTTTACTTTACCAGGGCATTTCAAATATCGCTGGTTTAGAACTAGTTGGAGAAACTAGTAAATTAAAAATTCGAAGATGATTGAAATTTTAACAACCAGTTAAAAATCATCTGTTTCCCATTCGGAGTTAGGATTGATTCTGGGTGGAATTGCACGCCACATACATCTAGAACGTCATGGCATAGGGCCATTATTTGACCGCTTTCGTCCGTTGCGGTAATTCTTAAACACTCCGGAAGGGTTTCAGGATTTACAACCCAGGAGTGATACCTTCCAGCCTCAAACTGCTTGGGAATATTGCCAAAAAGGTAATGTACAGGTTCTAGCACTTCCATCTTTGTGGCTATTCCGTGGTAAACAGTGCTTAGGTTAAGTAGCGAACCACCAAAAACTTCTGCAATAGCCTGTTGTCCTAAGCAAACTCCGAATATCCTTTTGGTTTGATAGTATTCCTTAATTATTGGAATGAGATTCCCCGCTTCGCATGGAATTCCTGGCCCTGGCGAAAGAATTATGCCATCGTACGCTGCCACATCTTCAACCAGTATTTGGTCGTTGCGGAAAACATCAACCTGATGCACGCCGAATTCTTCAACATAGTGAACTAAGTTGAATGTGAACGAGTCGTAATTATCAAGTATAAGTATTCGAGCCATTTTTTGTGTGCGAATCGACTGCAAATGTCGTATTTTAATCAACATCATCAATTGTATAATAGATTTTTTGAATTAGGCGTATAAGTGTTAATCTGCGAATAGTTACAAACCCAGAGGGTTTGAATGTTTATAGCAATGAGCATTTTAAGAATTTCGACTCCAGCTGGAGTCGAATAATCTTTATTCACAATGAATTTCTATAAACATTTGATGCTGCTGGCATCATTTAATATTAGCAAAACGACTAATTCAATAGATTTTAAAATGTAAGTTTTTCAACACCTTAAATGTTAATCGCTTACAATTTTATTTTGATGATTATTTGGATTTTTCGCATAAACCATTTAAAATTGTAAGTCGAAAACAAGGAACAATGGCAAATTTCAGTTCATACTTTTACGCAGGCTTTTACTTCTACTTTAGCAAAGTGGGGGCTTGGTAATTGTGTGTGAAGTGATGAACTAGAATAGCACAGAATAAATCAAGCCCCGAGAAATCGGGGCTTTTTCGTTTTAACCAAACTACTAATAACCGAAAAAAACAATAGTCAACAACAATGAGCAAATTCAGTCAATCATATTACTTTTTTTATTTCTATTTCCGCAGCAAACATGGGGACTGATAGCATTATGTAGATAATAAAGGTAAAAAATGCAGAGGTCCCAGAGATGGGGCCTTTTTTTATTGAAATCAATTAGAACACATAAAAATAGTATGAGAAAAAAAGTTGCAATTCAGGGTGTGCGAGGGGCTTTTCATCAGGAGGCAGCAAGAGATTTCTTTGGAACCGACATTGAAATAGTTGAGTGCATAACCTTTTCAGAGTTGATTGAATCCATTGAGTGTGGTAACGCCAGTTTTGGAATTATGGCGGTTGAGAATTCATTGGTTGGCGGGATACTCCCAAATTACGCACTAATACGAGAATCAACATTGACTGTGATAGGCGAAGTTTACCTGCGGATTGTTCAGAATTTAATGGCATTACCCAATCAAACTATCGACTCAATTGTTGAGGTGCAATCGCACCCAATGGCATTGGCGCAATGCGACGACTTTCTTTTGCAAAGGAAGAATTTAAGGGTTGTTGCGTCGGACGATACTGCGCTTAGTGCAAAGTTGATTTCCGAAAACAATCTTGCTGGTGTTGCCGCAATTGCTAGCGTTGAGGCGGCAAAGGAGTATGGGTTGGAGATTATTGCACCAAGTATTGAGTCGAATAAGGCTAACTATACCCGTTTTATGGTGCTTTCGCCTACCCAAAATAACGAAACTCAAATAAAATCAAACAAAGCCAGCATTGCATTTGCCTTGCCGCACAAATCGGGAAGTTTGCAGAATGCACTACAATCTTTTTCGCGTTACGGCATCAATTTAACGATGCTACACTCGTTACCTCAGGTAGGACAGTGCTGGGAGTACTACTTCCACGCCGATGTGGTATTCCGCCATATCGACGATTTCAACCTTGCTCTTAAATCGCTAAAAAATCATACCAATTACCTGAGAGTTATTGGAGTTTACAGTGCAGGAAATTTTATCAATAAAAATTCAACCAATTAAAATTTAATACTATGGATTTAAGTAAAAAAAGTTTAGCAATTGTAGGAACTGGCCAAATGGGCTGTTCCATTGGACTAGGCCTTCACGGAAAAGTTGGACTAGTTGCAGGTGTCGATACCAATAAAAATAGTGTTGAACAGGCCATTCAGCAAGGAATGGTGGATGTTGAGTGGAGTTTGCACGATGCTATTGCGTACGCAAATATCATTGTTGTTGCCACTCCCGTTGATGTTGCAATCCCAATTATTACAGAGATTCTTGACTACGTCGACGAAAGGACAGTGGTTATAGATTTGGGCTCCACAAAGGCATCTATCTGCAGCGCTCTCAAAAACCATATCAACAGGAAAAACTTTGTTGCAGCGCATCCAATGGCTGGCTCATCGGTAAAAGGACCCGATGGTGCTGATGCCGACCTGTTCGCTGGTTGTAAAACCTACATATGTCAGCCGCAGCGTTCGTCGAGTTATGCGCTTAAAGTTGCTCACGAACTATTTCATCAACTCAGCTCAAAAGTTGAATACATAGAACCACTGCAACACGATAGACTGGTGGGATTAGTTTCGCATTTGCCTCAATTAGTTGCATACTCGTTGTGCAACGTTGTTAAATCGGTTAATCACGAAAATCCTGAGTGGGAAAATATTGCGTCAACTGGATTTGATTCTGCCTCGCGTTTGGCAAAAAGTCCTGCCAGTATGTGGCTGCCAATAGTGAATCAGAACAAGCAAAATGTTCTTAGCAATCTTGGATTGATGATTGCCGAGCTACAGAAACTAGAGCAGAGTATTGCAGCAAGCAATCAGTCGGCAGTTACCGATTTTATTGATAGTGCAGTAGATATAAGGGAACAGTTCGAGGAGTCGCGTAAACAGTTAAAAGCAAAAGATAATGGAAAGAGAAAATCTTCCTCAATTGCAGCCGCTTAGCGGTTGGAGTAGTAAGGCTGATGGGCCTTTAATTATTGCTGGGCCTTGCAGTGCTGAGTCGCCAGAGCAGCTGCTGTGTGTTGCCAACAGTTTAAAAAGCGCAAACTCAGTTTCCTACTTGCGGGCTGGGGTTTGGAAACCAAGAACAACGCCAAATTCGTTTCAGGGTTACGGAAGCGAGGCTTTGGCTTGGTTACGCGATGTGAAACGCGAGACAGGTTTACCTTTTTCAACCGAGGTTGGCAGTCATCAGCACGTTTACGAAGCGCTGAAATTTGGGGCAGATTTAATTTGGATTGGCGCCCGCACAGTTTCCAACCCCTTTGCAATGCAGGAAATTGCCGATGCTTTAAAGGGAGTTGATATTACCGTTCTAGTTAAGAATCCGTTAAGTCCCGATATCGAACTTTGGGAGGGTGCAATCCGCAGGCTTTACAACGCGGGAATTTATAGGTTGGGAGCAATTCATCGAGGGTTTTCAATTTGGGGTAAATCGGTTTTCCGCAATCAACCTTTGTGGGATATTCCGCTTCAACTAAAAATGCGCTATCCAAATCTCCCAATTATATGCGACCCAAGCCACATAACTGGAAAAAGCGATTTAGTACCACTAGTTGCCCAGCGGGCAATGGATTTAAACTTTGATGGTTTGATGGTGGAAGTGCATCCTTACCCCGAAATTGCGTTGAGCGATTCGGCCCAGCAGTTAACCCCAAAGCAATTCCACGATTTGTCGAAATTAATTTTAGCAGAAGAGGCTCCATCCCGTAAATTTTCATTGGAAATGTTGGATGAACTAAGGGCGGAGATTGATATTATGGACGATTTGCTGGTATGGGTACTTTCTAACAGAATGGAGCTTGCTGGCAAAATAGCCGATGTAAAACGGAACGAGAAAATGCAGGTATTGCAATCTACCCGTTGGAATCAGGTTTTGGAGCGAGTTACAAGTAAAGGCGTGGAATCGGGCTTGCGACCCCAATTCCTCGAAAAACTTTTTAGAAGTATCCACGAGGAATCGGTCGGAATGCAAAAGAATCTGATTGCTCACGAAAATAGAGTTATTTGAAAAAATCAACGTAACTTTGAGTATTAAAATTATTGTCATGCCGAACGAAGTGAGGTATTGAATTGAGATTTATATTTTTCGCTTCGCTCAAAATGACAAAAGGCCAGCATTGCAATGGAAATAATTCAAGTAAAAGGCAAAATATCAGAATCAACAATAATTGTAGGGGAAAGCATTTCAAATCTATCGAAATACATTCCGGGCAAGGGTGTTTACATTATAACCGATGAAAATGTAGATAAACTCTATGGTGA
>WBUV01000143.1 GCA_008933525.1 Bacteroidales bacterium
TCTTTCGTGGATAAACACCTAATTCATGAAAACTATCCAAACTTGATATTTCGATTATTTTAACAGCCCAGATTATTACTATAAATAATAGTGGTGGTAAAATATTGTAATATATTCTGCTCCTAGAACTATTGGACACGTCCATATAAAATTTTAGTTAGTCCTACAATTGTCGATAAATTCAGTCTTAACTCTTTTGGGGTTGCTAAGAATAGTGTAAAACTCATCAATATAACGAATGGTCCATTCTTTGTGTTTTTTGTTTAGTAAAGTATCAGCATTAATGAGGCCATATACTAAATCTTTCTTTTCGTTAAAAATATTTATGGTGGGTTCTAGTTCCCTCTGAGATCGGCAAAAACCTCTATAGTATCGTTCAGTAACATTTTTTATAGGGATAATTTCCGGAGGTTTAGTATAAGGTGGGTTAACGAAACCGCAAAAATCAAAATCGTATGGTAAGGCAATTGGTGTCAAAACAGAATCTTTTATAAGTAACTTTATGTTATGTTGCCGAGGAACAGACCAATCTGTGTTACCTATCATAAATTGAAAGACTGCTGTTATATCCATATTATCACGATCGACACCTTCTTGAACAATTCCCAACGTTTTTAAGGTCTTAGTCTCGGTTCTGCGCATTAAGGACTCCATGTCCTCAATAAAAAAACCATAAGATTCAAAAGGGGCGAACGAATTACTAATGTCTACATAAACAATTTTTACCATCCGAACCTTGAAGCTATACTCGGAAAACAAGCTATAGAGCCTGTATGCCAAATACTCTTTGAAAATAAATTGCTGGTATGTTTCCCGATTGCGATTACAAGTATTGACCAATTTGAGCTTTTCGATTTGTGCGAAAATTGTTTTATCTAAATTTTCGTCGATAAACTTTATGCTTAGCGGAGGTGTATTGCAGTTCTCTCTGCTCCTACGAAAGATACCTCTTGTTTTTAACTTTATTCTTACATTAACAGAATTCCCTTCTGAATCTATATAAGACAAAAAACCTGAATGGTGTATAGCTTTTTCGGGGTTAACATCTCTGAAAAGTTCTTTCAAATTGGCAACAATGTCAATCTTAATTATGCTGCTGTTGTCAAATAACCTCTCCTGTGGCTTTGTCTCAAATCCAAGAGACAACAAAATGATCAAAACAACTATCAATCTCTTCATGATTGTGTAATTTATAAATTAAACACAAGAAATTACATAAGCAGTTGAACAGTTCCGTCAGAATTGCATTTATAGATTTTTTCATTTTGATAAAGTAAACCCTGCTTAACGATTCCCACCCTGTGAAATGGAACGTTAATAGGAATAACCTTACCGTTATACAATGTTTCAATACTCAAAACTTCAGTGTGTCCAATTACCATCACTTTAGCATTGAAGAAATTTAAAACTCTTTCAACTTCATCCTGTCTTGCTTTTGGCACAAGATTACTCTCAGTAATATAACCTCTATACCAAAAAGGTCCTTTATCGGATACAGCATCGGAATATACAGTAAAGGCCCTTTCGGGTATAAAATCCTTTGATGTTTGATTAAATATTTGGTTGAAAAACTGGTTTAATTCTCTAATCGAAACATTTTGTTCTACCATAAATATTGATAAACCTGCATGAACAAAAAGAATATCATTAATAGTAACGGCAACTTTAAAGGAGCGCAAAAAATTTCCTAATACAGTATTATTTGAATACAAGTATGAAAAATCGATATCTAATCCCCTTGTCAAAAAGGTATACTTTTCATTAACGTATCGATAATCCTTATTAAGAATCAGTATTTCATGATTCCCAATAAGAACGTGCACATTGCCACCACTTTTGGGTGCCTGATGCCAAAGTTTATAGACAAACCATAGCAATTCTGTAACCTTATCTCCCCGATCGAATAGATCACCAATAAAAACCAAATGACCACTTCCAAAGTTCCAGTTATAATCCTTATCTATTACTTTGTTGTTAAGTAACAATGTCAACAAAGAGTCGTACTGTCCATGAAGATCGCCTACCGCAAAAACTTTATCGACGTTTGTAAACTTATCTTGGTTTACTTGTTTAATCGGCTTGTATATAGTATAATGAAGAGTATCTTCGGAATAAAAACTTTTAAAGTTAATCGAATCCCTGATTCTGAAACTCTTCTTATATGTTGTAAGTCGAGCATTAAGGCTATCGTTTACCATATAGAATGCTCTTAATCTGTTAATTCCGCTCCATTCAATATGGGGGCCGTCAAAAGTTGATGGAAATGCTCCCTTGGCGAATCGAGCCATATAACTTCTAAGAAAATCTACTGCTTCTGTTTTTAAAAATTCTTCGGCGTAATCCAAGCTATTATAACCGACAAAATTTCGAAAGAAAGGATTTGCTCTATATTGAGAAAGTACTTTTATAGTATTAAGGTTACCATAGCGTGAGGCATATAGAATGGCGGTATTTTTATGGGAATTATACTGATCTACATTTGCTCCATTTTTTAAAAGCAGCGAGGCGATCTCAGATCGATCATTAACCGCACAATGCATTAATGGAGTCATATTGTTGATTGATAAGTTAATATCAGCTCCCCTTTGCATAAGAAATTTTACTACAGAAATATTATCTCTTACAATTGAAATAGTAAGAAGTGTATGGTTACTATCGAGTATTGGGTGATCGACTCCCTTTTGTTTAATGAAAAATTCTAACGAGTCGGTGCTATTGTTATCAACAAATCTAATAAGTGTAGAATCAAGAACGGATTGTTGAGAAAAACCGCAAAGAGTATAAAAAGTAAAAATAAGGAACAAAAACCTTACAATATGTTTTCTAAGATTCATCGTATATGTATAATAAAAAAGTAATTAGATTTTAACCCCCCAAACAAGGACATCATCAATTTGCTCATTTTTTCCCATCCATTGTAGGAATTCCTTTTCAATTAAATCGCGTTGTTCAGAGCCAGATAAATTGTGGATTTGAGAAACAAATTGTTTAAACTGGTTGCGCATATACTTCTTATTCTGTGAACCACCTAGTTGATCAAAATATCCATCTGTTGCCAAATAAACCCAGTCTCCTTCTATCATTTTAAAAGAATTGATAGTAAATGTTTTTTCCTCTTTTCCGAAAGAAGTACCGAGTGTGATATAATCTGGTTTTATTTCTGCCAAACGTCCATTTGATTGTATAAAAATTGGAATAAGTGCACCTGTATAGTCCAGTTGATACGTTTCTCTATCGAAAATACATACTGCTATATCCATACTGTCCTTCAGAACTTGTTCTTTTTCTGATTTTCTTAGTCGCTTGATTAGTTGTTCGTTCAAGAAAGCGACAATTTGATCGGGTTTATAGTAATGGTGTAGATTAACTGCCTGATTTAAAAGATCTATGCCGATTATACTCATAAAAGCACCAGGAACACCATGTCCAGTACAATCCGATAAGGCAAAATATACTTTTTTCCCAGATGAAATCATCCAATAAAAATCTCCACTTACTATATCTTTAGGTTTGTTATAAAGAATAACATCTGAGAATACCTCTCTAACAGCATCAAGATTGGGCTGTATTGACTCCTGTATTCTCTCGGCGTAACGAATGCTGTCAGTAATTTTTTCGATATAGCCTTCAATAATTTTATAGGCCTCCTCGAGATTTTTATTTTTCTGTTCTATAAAATTCTTATTTCTTTCAATTTCCTCTTTCTGTGTCTCAATTTCCTGTTTTTGCTCTTCAAGTCTTATGTTCTGCTCTTCAATCTCGGTGATCTGTTGTGAAAGAATTTTATTACTATTCCGTTTTGTCCTGAATGCTTGATATATTGAGATGATAATAAAAATTGTTAGAATTAATCCGATTATTAATCCATTCTTAAGAATTTTCTGCCGCTTAAGTTCCTTTTGCTTTAATTCCTGGGATTGGGTTAATAACTTTATTTCGTGCTCCTTCTTTTCTGTCTCATATATTGTTTGAATTGTTGATATATGACGAGTGTTCTTTTCGTTTAGTACACTATCCTTGTAGTTTGCAGCAAGTCTATAATAGTATAACGCCGAGTCATACTTGCTCATTTTACTATAATATGCACTATATACTTCGTATGCCCTTTGTAGATCTATTAAACTTTTTATTTCATTGGCAATATTAATGCTTATATCTAAATTACTCCGAACTTCGCTCAATCTGTTAAGGGCTAATAATGAACGAGCAATATTAACATGACTGTCGGCCAAGAATTTTTTATCACCAAGTTTCCTATCTATTTCTAAGGCTTTTATAAAGTAAGAATAAGCAGTGGTATAGTTTCCAAAAAAAAGTTCAACTTTCCCCAAAGCGTTATAGTTTATAGCAATTCCTTTAAGACTATTTATGTGTAAATTAATGTCGAGTGATTCCTGGTAGTACTCTCTTGCCTTATAATAATTACCTTTAAACTCATACACCTCGCCAATGTTGTTGTTATTCATGGCTTGCCCAAGCTTATTTCCCATTTTCACAGATAGTTCAAGTGCTCTGGAAAAATAATCTAGGGCTTCATCGTAACGACCGTTTAGCGAAAAAATATTTCCTAAACTGTTGCAAGCAACAGATATGTTGAAACTATCTCTAACTTCTTCAGCTAGGCGCAAGGCTTTTACATGATACTCGGTAGCGTAAGCGTGGTTATCTATCCTTCTATAAACAACACCTAAGTTGTTAAGTGATGTAACCTGCATTTTTACATTACCTGTTTCCTTAGCAAGAGCATAAGACTCATTATGAAAGCGCAAGGACTCATTATATCTTGATTGATTTCTGTAAAATACGCCTAATTGATTATATACCTTATTTCGAAGGAAATCGCTCTTAATCGCCTCGGACAGCTTTCTTGCCTCAATTAAATAGTTTTCAGTTAAAACAAGATTTCTCTCTTTCTGATCGTAATAGTTAGAAAGCTGCATAAGCAATTCAACACGACAACTATCTGATGGTTCTTGGTATAACTTCAACAACAATGAATCTACTTTTTGTGCAGAAGCAAAGCCCGAGAAAAATAGGAATACTATGAATAACTGAATTTGTGCTCTAAGTTTCATGGGAAAAATATGGTTATACTATACAATTATTCAAAAGTAAACAGTAATAATTGAAATATCTAACAAATTAACAATGTTTTCGTTCACAATCAAATAGTTTTAATTGTTCTTTTTGGTTTTTGATAGTTATACTTATGTTTGTGGACAATTTAATAGACAAGATATGAAAGGGCGAATATTTTTAGCGCTTAGATTTTTACTTTACTCGGGAATACTGATAATAACCTTATTGATAATAACTAGTAGTTATGTCTATATAAATAGGGAAAAATTAGTAAACTCTTTTTTGCTAGAACTTAAAGAACAGGTTGGTTTAGATATGAGATATTCAAACTTTAGTCTCAATCTAAAAGATTTTTTCCCTTTTGCTGCTTTTTCATTTAATAACTTTGAATTAAAGCATGTAAATCGCGCCGGTATAGAAAACCAGCTTTCTGCCAATAAATTAAATCTGACTATTAACACATTAGATCTTGTTAGGGGTAAATATACTATCAGAAATTGTATTGTTGAAACGGGGTTCTGTTCTGTTGACATTGAAATCATAGACTCGCTTATTAATGAATTCTCATCCCAAGATCAATCTTACGAAAAAACATCGACCAGTTTAACTATCAACAAGTTTCAACTAAAGAACTTCTCTTTGGTGTTAAACAATAAAACAAAACTTAACGTAATTAATTCGTTGATATGGATGAATTTAAATGATAATAATTTCAGCATTTCGATGAAGAGCGATTTAGAAAATTTTATTTACAATGATAAGATATTGATAAATGATAAGTTTAGAATAGCGGGGCAAATAGACGGAAACGAGAGCACTCTAAAAACGAATAGTATCAGAGTTGAGTACAAAACTTTAGATATGAATCTTTATGGTACATATTCCAAAAAATCGGGTGATGTTTCATTGAATTTTATATCTAATAACTTTAATATTAATGACATGTGGGATTATATTCCCAAAATAGATGACTTAAAAGTAACTACAGGAAAAACGAGTTTTAACGGTTTTTTCTCCTTCAATGCTGAATCGAACAAATTTAAAGTCATCCAAATAAATCATAGTACAAAAGCAAAAATAATTTATAAGAGCAACCCTATTAACATTATTGAATTAACTGGTAGTTCAAAACTTACTGATAATCTTAAAAACCATTACTCAGAAATTAGCAGTTTAAAATTAAAACAAGAAAAATCCTCCGCAAATCTAGAAATTAAAATAAAAGGAATAAATAATCCTATTTTATTAATTGAAGGACAAATAAATATTGATAACAATAAAGTTAATTACTTAGAAAAATCGTTCTCTCTAAAAGCCGTCGGAACTATTAAAACGCTCGTATCTGTCCACAACAGCAATCAGTTGTCGAAAAGAGATATTATTTTCCATAAAATCAACGGTCAAGTCAAATACAATATAGGAAAAATTGAAGGTATTGATAGACTTAGTGAGATAGAAGGTGGCGCTTTATTGGGAAATAATTTACAAATCAACGCAACTGCAAAATTTGACGATAAGCCTTTTGATATTAGAGTTACACAAAACAACTTTTTAAAGTTAATAAATAGTAAAGTTTCAATAACACCCAATATTCTAGTCAAAGCAGAATTTCTTGATGTCGATTATTTACTTGATATATCTGATGAATTTATGGGGAATGACTCGAGTAAAAACGAAAATCAATACACAATCGAATTAAATTCAAAGGAACTGCGCTTTTTTAATTACGACTTTAATCGAGTTAATGCGTCAATTTCTTATAAAAACGACTTAATCGAAATTCATTCATTCGAAGGAAATGGCTTTCAAGGACAAATAAGTGGTCGTCTTAAAAACAAGGGCAACTTTTACTATATTGAATCAAGTTTTAATAAAATTAATATTTCAGAACTCTTTAAACACTATAACAATTTCAGTCAATCATTGGTCACTTCAAGAAACATTAATGGTGATTTATCGGGTAAAGCCTTTCTTAACTTTGAAACCGACACAAATGGAGACATTAAAACTCCATCAATAAAACTTGACTCGGACGTCCTTATTCAAAATGGAAAACTAATTGGAATGAATAAAATTAAGAAACTATCCAAATGGTTAAAACTTAATGAGGTTAAATCTATTGATTTTGAAACCATTCAGAATAAAATAGAAATTAAGGATCAAAATCTAAAGATTCCTAAAATGGACATACTGTCAAATGTAATAAATTTGCAACTATCTGGTGAACACAACTTTAAGAATACATACTCCTATTGGATGAGAATTAACTTAAGTAAGATTATTGCTCAACGCTTATTAAGTTTAAACTATTATGATAATCAAGTGAATACAAGTGACGGGGCAATAAACTTATACCTTAAACTCTATGGTAATTCCGAAGATTATGAAATAAAAATGGATAAAAAGGCTTCATTCGAAAAAATTAAGGGTAATTTCGAATCTGAGGGTATCATACTTAAAGATTTACTACTTCAAGAGTTTAAACAAATTGGCAAAAAAGATAGTTTACCCAAAATAACTCCTGGAGATACAGCTAATAAACGAAATCCAACATTTACAATAGAATGGGACGAATAC
>WBUV01000144.1 GCA_008933525.1 Bacteroidales bacterium
GCTCTATCTTTGGCGAGGTTTTAGATATTGATACTAAACCATTACCATATGCTACGGTTGCACTTTTAAATCCAACGGATTCTACCATTGAACATTTTTGTATAACTAATCCTCACGGGAAATTCGAAATATCGAAGATTCCCTCGAAAGAGTATCTGCTTCAAATTGCATTTATGGGATATGAAACCTTATCCCGCAAAATAAATTTACCTGCACCAGATGGTGGAAATTTAGGGACTTTACTCTTAAAACCATTATCAATAGAAATTGGGGCTGTTCAGGTTACTGCCGATAGAGTACCCTTGCTTATAAAGAAGGATACTGTAGAGTACAATGCCGCCGCTTTTAAAACCAAACCCGATGCGGTGGCCGAGGATTTGCTTAAAAAACTTCCGGGAGTTGAGGTGGATCGTTCTGGAAACATTAAGGCTATGGGCGAAAATGTGAACCGAGTTTTGGTTGATGGCAAAGAGTTTTTTAGCAACGACCCAAAAGTTGCAACCAAAAACCTTCCCGCCGAGAGTATAAACAAGGTGCAGGTTTACGATAAGAAAACCGATGAGGCTGAGTTACTCGGTATTGACGATAGCGAGTATAATAAAACTATCAACTTTGTTCTTAAGGACGATATGAAAAGTGCTGTTTTTGGCGATGTAAAAGCAGGTGGAGGAGTTGAGGATTTTTACCAAGGAAATGCTAAGGTATATAGGTTTACCGATAAGCACCAATTTGCAATGCTTGGTATGATGAACAATATTAACAAGCCAGGCTTCTCGTTTCAGGACTATATCGACTTTAATGGAGGAATCCAAAGTATGATGAGCGGAGGGGGAGGGAGAATTACTATAGAAGGAGATAATAGCCTTCCAGTAGATTTTGGTCAAACCATTACAGGAAAACTTGCATCCGGTGCTGGTGGTATAAACTACTCTTACGAGTTTGCAAAGAATAATCGTTTTAATATTAGCTACATGGGTAATGGTAGCAGTAAGGACGATTTATCAAGTTCTAATTCCAGAAACTTTACAGAAACTGGTATGTTCGAACAAAACTCAACACAAAATGCCGATGGCAATAACGCAAACCATTTATTCAATGTTGGTTGGAGAAATAAAGCAAGTGCCAAGCAACACTTTATGCTCAATGGTATTGTTACTTTAATGGGGAGCAAATCAAAATCGAACTCTTTTACTGAGAGTTTGTCCAATGGTGAATTTGTTAACTCTTTGACCGATTATTCCAATGGCAGTTCAAATCAACTGAACACATCTGCCAATGGCTCTTGGATGCGTAAAGGTTTTGGAAGTTGGAAGATGCTTAAAGTTTCTGGTAATTTTAAGTATAGTCAAAACCTAAAGAAGAGCGATTGGAGAACAATTTCACAGCTTTCGGGTAATCCAATCCCTTTGGAGGATTTTCAATTCTCCAACAATGAGAACAAATTGCATCAGTATTCATCAACAATTACTGGACTCAGAAGTATTGGCGAAGGCTTATTTCTTGAGCCTTCTGTTGGTGGAGGGACTGTTTTCGAGAAACTCGATAGAGAACAAGGTCATAGCCTACCGGCTCAAGTAGAAATAGACTCGCTTAGTCCATTAATGGATAGAACATATCAGTGGATTAAACCTACTTTGATGCTTAAAAAATACTCCAAGAAAAGTAAGATAAATCTTGGTTTTGAGTTTGAGTATGGGAAACAAATGGCTGAGTTGAACAATGCTTTATCGGTAAATAGAGATGTTTCGGTTATTCTGCCTCAGTTTAGTTGGGATTACGAGTATAAAACTAGCCGTAGGTTTAGTGTGTACTATGCCACCAATAACTCAATGCCAACGGCCTTACAAATGTTGCCAATTATTAGCGCAAATAATCCGTTTGCCATTTACCTTGGAAATAGCAATTTGAAACCTGAGTATAGGCATAGCCTAAATTTACAATGGTTTTTGTTCGACCAGTTCTCTTTCACATCGGTGTTTGCTAATTTGAACGGTAGTTATACAAAGGATAAAATAAACCAATCCATATCAATAGCAAACAACCTAAGTCAGCAGGTAAAGTTGATAAATGTTCCCGACGATTATAGCGCATCGGCAAGTATCAGCTTTTCAACACCGATAAAATTTTTAGGTATTAAGGTTAGTGTTGATTTAAAGGAACGGTGGAATCAAGGTCTTAGCTATGTGAACGGAATTGAAAATCTAAACACTAACTTAACTCATAAAGTTGGACTGAAGTTTGAAAATCGTAAAAAAGAAAAATGGGATGTGGAAGTTGGGGGCACAGTTAGTTTTACCGATGCACGGTATTCTATTCAGGAACAGTTAAACCGAAAATATAACAACTATGTAGCATTTGGCGAGGTGCGATATAACCCTAATCAGCGGTGGCATTTCCGATTAACAGCCGATATTACCAGTTATAATTCGCAGAGTTTTAACGATGCCATTACTGTTCCATTGCTGGGTGCTGAAATTAACTACCACTTCTTGGCTAACAATAGAGGTATGCTAAGCTTAGAGGCTTATGATTTATTGAATAAAAACACAGGAGTAACCAGGGTTAGTGAATACAACTACATTCGTGAAACGAACTCGAATATGATAGGTCGTTACTTTATGCTTACCTTCAAATACAAACTGAATAAGTTTGGAGGTGAGCGTAATAGTGGTATTTATATCGATAAGGGAAGATGATGTTTGTTTGACTGAAGCCATTGAGGTAATTTTGTGAAGCCGTTAATCAGAATGATTTTCGGCTTTTTCTTTTACTAGTATTTGTTTTTTATTTAAAGTTAGTCTAAATTGTGTTGAGATTTTTCTAAAGGTTGTTTTGTGGAGCAATCAATTCCTACTTCTAATAAGTATTTGCATTCAATCATAAGAATACTGATTGTTGCAATTCTCTATTTTATACTCGGAAAGTTTGCTTTTGCCATTTCTGTATCAAACAATATTGTTACCAATGCGCCATTTTTTGCCGAGGGTATTGGGCTTGCTGCAACAATTCTGTTTGGGTATGTCAATGCTATTGGAATTTTTATTGGCCAATTTGTGCTGGCCATAACTTCTGGAGTAGATTTAACTTCGAGTATTTGGATTTCTTTAGTTAACTCACTTTTAGCTATTGTTGGAAGTTACTTATTTAACAAATTCAAGTTTAGTAAAAGTTTGCTGGGCTTCAAGAATATTTTACTACTATCAACATTAATACTGCTAGTAGTTCAGCCATTGTCGGCAATTTTGGGGAATTTCATTTTACATGGATTTGAAAAAATCGATGCCGAGTTTTTCTGGATTTCTGCTGTTACTTGGTGGTTAGGAAATTCAATAGGTCAGTTGGTTCTTGTTCCAATGCTGCTGCTTTCATTTACTAAGAAATTTAAATTACGAAATTTACTGTTTAAGGATATTCCAGTAGCATTTATAGCATTTCTCGTTACATTTCTAGTTTTCAAGTTTACATATTATATCGATAGCAGTTACACCCTACTTGCCCTATTTTTCCTATTTCCATTGACTTTTATATTTTCAGTTTATGGCAGAACTGAAACTGTTGTGTTGTCGTTATTTTCCATGACTATTGCAGCATTTGTTGCAATATCCTTGAATATAGCAAATCTTAGTGATATCAATAGATGGGATACTTTTATGAAGCTCGATTTGCTGATTGTAAGCTTGCAGCTGTCGGGGCTAATTCTTACTTTTTTGCTCGATGATAGGAATAGGGTTGAGAATGCTCTAAGAGAAAGTGAACTTCAACTAAAGGAGATAAACGCATCAAAGGATAAACTTTTCTCCATTATTGCCCACGATTTAAAAAGTCCATTTACTAGTATAGTGGGGTATAGCGAGATCCTGAAGGATTACTCTGCAAATTGCAATCAGCAAGAGACTGTTAACTACGCATCAATTATAAATACATCATCGAAACAAACCTTACAATTACTTGAGAATTTGCTCGATTGGGCTGGGTTGCAGCAGGGTCGTATTATTTTTCGTCCTCAAATTTTGAACCTGTACGAACTTACATACGAGGTAGTTGATTTAGTTAAGGACATTGCAGAACAGAAAGGGATTTCCTTACGAATTACGATTCCTGACAGTATAAATGTTTATGCCGATAAGGAGATGATTAAAACAGCTCTACGGAATCTGGTATCAAATGCTGTTAAGTTTACTCCAAAAGGTGGACTTGTGGAAATATCATCTAAACTATCGGATAAGGAAGTTTATGTATCGGTAGCTGATAATGGAGTTGGAATAAGTCCCTTTGATATTGGAAAACTTTTCGATATCAGTTCAAATTTTTCCACAAAAGGAACTAATGAAGAAAAAGGGACTGGTCTTGGATTATCGCTCTGTAAAGAATTTGTCGAAAAGAATAACGGAAAAATTTGGGTTAAAAGTGAGTTAGGCAAGGGGAGCGAGTTTACGTTTAGTTTGCCATTATTAAAAAGATTATAAAAATTAAATTAAAAATATTTTATTATTTTAGACGTTAATATAATATATTAAACAAATCTAATATAACCTACGTGCAAATGACTTACCCTAGTATAAATTTATGAATATCATAAATTAGAGGTCGTTGCATTTCTATAAGAGAATAGACCCATGAAAAAAAACTTCTTACTTTTTGTTTTATTACTATTAACATGCTCCTTGCTCAGTATTGCCCAGCAACAAGAATACTTTAGAGGTCAAATTTTTGATTCCAAAACTCTACAACCAATTCCATTTGCTACTGTTACAAGTTCCGATAAGAACTTTGGTGTTATTACCAATGAAAATGGGAGTTTTGTTTTACCCAAGACAAGCATTGATACCAATTTGAATATTTTAATACGTTGTGTTGGTTATGAGCATAAAACCATAAAGATTTCAGAGTTTAATTCTTATGAAGTGAATGTGTTTCACATTAATCCTAAAGAGTATCTTATTGAAGAGGTGAAGGTTAGTGGGAAAAGACTTGAAGGTAAAAGCCCGAAAGAGATAGTTTCTATAGCGGTTAATTGCATTGAAAAAAACTATCCACAAAACCCATTTCTACTAAGTGGTTATTATAGAGATTATCTTAAAATAAATACTAACTATATAAATCTTTTTGAGGCGATTGTCGATTTAGAGGATAAGGGATTCAACACCAACGATATTGACAATACTAAAATCAGAATGAATTATGGTGGTTTTAATAATTCGTTTACAATAGATTTTACAAAGGTAGTTGACTATGGTAAGAACAAAGTGATACCTTATGGGAGTACTAAGTATACAGGTGGAAACGAGTTCTTTTTTCTCTTACAGCATAATCCAATTCGCAACTACAAAGAAAAATCCTTCGATTTTATTAATGAAATTCAATACGATTTTTTAGCCAATCACAAGTTTAAAAACTTAGGAATTGAGTATATAGATGACTCACCTTGCTACAAGATTGAAATAAAATATGTTAAGCCTGGCACTGATGAACTTAAATGGGTTAATGAAAGAACCATAAAAGGTGATAAAAACTTTATGAGTTATAAAGCAAAAGGATACATATACATACAAGCCGAAACCTATAAAATTTTCCGGTTAAACTATCAGGTTTATAACAGTGGGAAAAGCAGTGACGTAAAGCTTTGGGAGTTGAATATGGAGTATCGCGACCATAACGGATTGCCCTATCTTAACTACATTTCTTTTAATAACCTGGTCGAAATGCCAGAGTGGGACGATAAAGGGTATTTTTACCTTAAAAGCACTGAAGTGGATAAACAGAATAAAACGCTAAATCTTATTTTCAATAATAAAGTCAATCCAAATTCAGTTTCAAAGTTTAAAAACTATAGGCTTGAATACGATGGTAATCGGTTAAAAATTGATAATATAACCTTAGCCGATTCTTGTGTTTCCTTGGCTATACAAAATTTTGATGAGCTGTTAGGTTCGTTTGAGATGCATTACTCGAGCAGGTTAAAAGTTAACGTTAAAAATATTGAAGATTGTTACGGAAATAAGGTAAATGATTTAAAATCCATAGTGGCATACCAGTATAGGGAATTTTTTGTGAATGATGTTAAAACTGATTTCCAGCCAATAAAAATTGATCAATGTATAGATCAGGTAAGGCCTATGATTTATTATACAAAGAAAAATGGGAAAATACCCAGTGGAACCTTTTTTAATTCTCCCCTTATCGATAAGAATGATTTGTAAAATAATTTGAACCGTTTTCGGAGAATCGATCCTGGTCGAAAATCAATCTGAATACTCAATAGTGAACCTATGATAAAAAGACCATTCCTATCGCTCATCTTTCTTCAATTCGTAATTGGCGCATATAGTCAGTCCGTTCCTCAAATTTCGGATTTCGAGGACAGTGTTGTTGAATCGTATCTCGACCATTTCTCCACTTCCCGTGAGCGTGTGTACACGCATTTTAACAAATCGAGCTATATTACGGGTGATGCCATATGGTTTAAGAGCTATGTGTTCAATCCCAAAAATAAGCTTCCGAGTATAGTTACCTCAAACTTAACCGTTGAGCTATACAATCCTGAGGGTAAATTGGTTGAACAAAAGGTTCTTTTTGTAGAAAATGGAGTGGCCGATAACGCCTTTTTCCTCAATTCGAACTGCCCTAAAGGAAAATATACGTTTAGGGCATACACCAACTGGATGAGAAATTTTGGCGATTTGGCAGATTTTAATTCGTACATAACGGTACTAGGAAAACAACAGGTCGATACTTTAGTTGAGAATATAGAATACGACGTCCAGCTGTTGCCCGAAAGCGGGAGCATGCTCGAGGGTATAGCGAATAGGGTTGCCATTAAGGCCATTGATCCCAATGGCAATGGGGTGAAGTTTTATGGAGATATTATTGATGAAAGTGGCAATGTGGTTCAGCCATTCGAATTAAACGATTTGGGAATGGGAAGTGTAAACTTAAGCGTAGCTTCAGGGCAAAAGCTTAAGTGTAGAGTAAACCTTCCCGATGGGGAGGACGCTTTTTACCCGCTTCCCGATGTCATGCAGAAAGGCGTTGTGGCTCAAGTTAGCCAAACAAAGAACGATGTTCATGTTAAGGTGTTGTCAAATAAGCAAACGCTATCCTCGGAGAATCACTTTTTTATAATGATCCATAGCAATGGGCATGTTCAGCAGTTGACATCATTCACATTGAACCCCGAGAAAACCTATCAAATCGTTACGTTTGAAAAATCGGAGCTTATTGCCGGGGTAAACTGCCTAACTGTTTTTAATGAAAACTTTAAACCCGTCGCCGAGCGCCTTTTCTATGTGCAAAGTCACGATATTAAAGGAGAGTTAGGGATTGAAAGTTATTCGAAAGGCGATTCCGTTTTTTTGAAAGTAACGGCATTGGATAGTTACGAAAGCCCTCTTGTATCAAATTTAAGCGTTTCGGTTCTGCCTGGTGGAACAATCTCCAACGATTTTACAAGTAGTTTATTGGCCGATGTACTGCTTGGCTCAGGTTTGAAAGGAACTGTCGAAAACCCCAACTATTACTTTGAGGGAGAGGATTCTGTTCGGGCAAAAGCATTGGACGATCTTTTGCTTACCCAGGGGTGGCGTAAGTATCCGTGGCATAGTATTCTCGACACCATTCCTGCGAATTTAAAGTACAGGAA
>WBUV01000145.1 GCA_008933525.1 Bacteroidales bacterium
GGCTTATGGCCGGCTGCAACTTGAACCCTATAGTAAACACCTTTTTCCGGTTCAAGCATATAAGGGAGCATGTTTGGTTCACTCTTAACTGCTTTTTTGGGTTTATCTTTTATTTCTTCGTACCGAATGGGTATTTCAATTCCGCCGTCGGCTCCAGTTTGTGTAAAACTTGAACTTAGCTGTCCTTCGGAGAATGATGCAGATGTCATTGTTGAGGCCAGTATTCCATCCAAATTTTTTGGATCAAGGTTACTTAAGTCTATATCCTTCTGAATGATATCTATAACTCTGGTCGCCTCATTAATTATGTAGGAGAATTTTCCTGAAATTTTCACAGTAACATCACCTTGACCATCAATAGGAATCAGTCTGTATGATACAACAAATCGAGGATCGGGAGGAAGGTTCATCCAGAGGAATTTTACCTTTTGATCCTTGAATGTGAATATTGCATCTTTAGCATCGATAGCCTCGGCATTGAATCCAGCAGGAATGTCTTCCTCAATTTTTGCAAATTTCTCAGTATTAGCCTTGTTAACGAGTAATTTGACCATTAGATCGTTGGCTTCGCCTGTTGGTGCAGGTGTTTGTCTGATACAGCGAACGTTGCTTGCAAGTAACGATACTGGGGCTTGTACTGGAATGATATTTTGGAACTCGTTAATATCGACAATTAAATTTGGATCGATTCTGGTTGATGGGGTTATGGAAACGCTCTTGGATTCTACGCTAACAACTTTTCGCTCATTATCAACGATGTACGAGAAGTTGCCATCGAGTTTAAAATCACCCTTTAAACGTTCGTCAACTTTAACCCTATAAGTGAATTTTATTTCTTTTTCAGAAGGTATTTTGAGCCAAATCAATTTTACTTTTTGGTCAGCAAATGAAAAATCGCCTAACGATGATTCTACAAGTTGTGCGGTTAGACCAAGGGGTAGTTGTTGTTGAAACCTTGCAAAACCATCAAGCGAACCTTTTTTTAGTACTATTTCAATGTCAAACTCTGTACCTGCACTAATTGTGGTTGGTGCATTCATGACCAAAGTAACATCACTTCCCATGAAAACATTCATAAGTGATATACTAATCATGTTAATAAGCACAAATAATAACCTTAGCATTTGGGCCTAAGTTCTTGGTTTAGGTTAAGTTTAGGTCTAATTCAATACAATTATAGTAAATTATTGCATTAGTTAGTACAGAAAATGCCTAAAATATTGGCTTTTATAGCAGTTTGGCTTAAGTTTATTTTAACAAAAAACATACAAATGCCAGATATTCAGATATATGGCGTGTTGATAAATTTTGGTTTTTCTACTTGTACGAAAATGTACTTCCACCAAGAAATTCCCTAATTATTGAAGTTGGTGGCACTTCTTTGTCTGCAATAGGGGCAAAATAGCTTAAAAATTTAAGCAATCGCATTGCTTCATCGAACTCTGGATGTGTTGATGGAACTTCTTGCAGAATTGGCTCTGCAAAGCGTTTAAGGATTCCAAACTCCAAGAGTAGGGCTGAGTTAAACATTTCGTCGGCTTCCTCCTGGAATGGGAAAATGTACTTTTCTTCTCCTCTACGAACACTTTCCCACCGGCTAATTGTGTCGAATGCACTGTAACCTCTGTATCTAAAATCTCTGACTATTCTTCGGATTAACCTGTTATCGGTTGTCGGGATTCGATTTACTCCATCTATCGACAAAGATGTTAGTGCTGAAACATAGATTTTGAACTTCTTTTCGTTTGGTATTAAAGGTGTTAATTTTGGATTTAATGCGTGTATCCCTTCAATCAGAATTATTCCGTTGTTGTCAATTTTGAGTTTTGTGTTATCGAAGAACCGTTTGCCTTGTTCGAATGAGAATTTTGGCAAGTCAACCTCTTCTCCATTAAGAAGTTTAACAAGATCGTTGTTAAAGTAGTTGATGTCCAACGCTTCAAGTGCCTCAAAATCGAACGCGCCATTTTCATCTCGGGGAGTGTCTTCCCTGTTAACAAAATAGTTGTCGAGCGAGATATTGTATGGTTTTAATCCATTTACTTTAAGGTGAACCGCAAGTCGTTTAGCGAATGTGGTTTTTCCGGACGATGATGGTCCTGCAATAAGAATAACTTTTACTCTATCGGCATTACTATGGATTTTATCGGCAATTGAGGCAACCTTTTTTTTGTGGAGAGCCTCGGATATTTTTATTAACTCGCCTTCATTTCCCTTTTTAACTTCTTCGTTGATCGCTGCAACACTTTCAACTCCTAAAATCTCAACCCAATCCTTGTATTCCTGAAAAATATCGAACATCTTGTTTTGCAGAATGAGGTCTTCAACCTCGTCGGGTTTAAAACGCTTTGGAGTGCGAAGAAGCATGCCATCGTAATACTTAACCAGATCGAAAACTTTTAAATATCCTGTTGATGGTACGAGGCTACCGAAAAAGTAATCGGAGATATCGTTGAGGTAATAAACCGAGGTATAAAGTTTGGGTCTGGATATGAATAGTTTTGCTTTATCGTGGTATCCTGCATTCTGAAAAATTGTAACCGCGTCGGAGGTTAAAACCTTATCGCGTCGGAAAGGTAAGTCTGCTGCCACAATTTCGCGCATTCTATCGCAAATCGAGAAAATCAAAGGGAGTTCGAGCGATTGATTACAACCATCAATTTCGCAATAAAATCCTCTGGATACGGAGTGCTCAATTCTTACCTTAGAGTTTGGGATTATGTCTCGTACGGCTTTTTGCAAGAGGAAGAATAGCGAACGTTGATACATTCTCATCCCTGCTTGGTGCGTTATGTCAATAAATCGAATTGTTTTGGGAGTAAAAATTTCATAATCGAGCTCTTTAAGCTGATTATTAACCATTGCACCAAGTATTTGGTGTTTCAGCTTAATTTCGAATACTCGTGCAATATCATGGAGCGATAGCCCAGGAGTTATATGTACCTTTTGATTTGTGTTTTCAATTACAATTTCTACATCTTTTCTCATAGTCATGAATTTTACTATAAAAGTAATCAAAAATGATGGAATAAAAATGCGGAATACTCTAGAGTCCTTAACAAATTCGAATTTCTTGGTAATACATTTTCGGGAATTTATATGTGCTCAGGGTTTCATCTTTTTCCACGATATCATTTAGTATTTCGGATTTTCCGCTTGAGAAGAATGTAATATAAGGGTTATTTGTATCGTCATTGTTGAGGTTGAATTCCTGTAAAATTTTACTTGTTTGTTTTGCCACAGCTGGAGCAGGGTCGATAATTTCGATTCCTTTTGGCAGGATTTTTCTTAGAACTGGTTTTAGGAAAGGGTAATGAGTGCATCCTAACACTAAATGATCAATATTGCAATCAACCATGGGCTCTACGTATTTTTTTAGGAGCACTTCGGCCTCTTTTGAATTGGCCATACCTTTTTCAACTAGCTCTACTAAACCTTCTCCAACTTGGTAGCACACATTCACATCTGAGGCGTATTTTTGGCTAGTTTCAATATAAAGTCTGCCCTTAAATGTTCCTGCAGTTGCTAGTACTCCTATACTCTTGGTTTTTGTATTAAGCGATGCCGGCTTTATTGCAGGCTCCATACCAATAAAGGGTAGATTGAAGGATTTTCTTAAATGGTCAATAGCCGCAGCAGTAGCTGTGTTGCATGCAACAACAATAGTTTTGCAGTGTTGCTCAATCAGGAACTTGGTAATACAATCCGACAGTTCAATTATTTTCTCATGAGGCTTTGATCCATACGGGCAGTTTGCCGAGTCGGCAAAGTAAATGAACGACTCGTAAGGCATTATTTTAACCAGTTCTTTTAGTACTGATAAGCCTCCTGCTCCTGAGTCAAAAATTCCTATAGGTTTTTGTTTGGGATTCATTTTTTGTTAAAAAGGAAAAGTAAAGGTACAAAAAAAGGGATTTCTGATTTAACAGCAAATCCCTTTATAATGTAAAAGATGAAATTATTTAGTAATGCCTAATTCTTTCTTCACTAATGGTAATATGTCGATGCTTTGCTCAGAGTAATAAAGAAGAATTCCACCACCAGTATCGAAGATGTAAGTGAAATTGTTTGCTTTTGCTACTTTCTTAATAGCTGCATCTGCCTTTTCAATAACAGGTTTCATCGTTTCTGCTTGAACTCTCTGATAATCTTGTTCAGCAGCTTGTTGAAACTCCTGAGCACGTTGTTGCATTTCCTGAAGTTCCTTTTCTTTCATTTCGCGAATTGCATCGGAGAACGTTGCGCGTTTCTGGATGTAATCTTGGTATTTTTTATTGAATTCAACTTGAAGTTCTTCTATTTGTGCCTCAAGAGTAGCAGTGTATTTTTTTAATTTACTTTCAGCACTATCGCGGTCTGGCATCGATGTTAATAACTCTTGGCTATTAATGTGGCCAAACTTAAAGTTCTGTGCGTTTGCTTTTAATCCTGCAACTGAAATTATTGCACCAACAACTAGTAATGTTAATACTTTTCTCATGTTTTGATTATTTAATTTTAACAAATATAACAATTATTATTTATACCCAAGCTTTTGCAGCACCTCTTCGCTTTTATCGTGGCGTGGGTTTGTATAAAGCATGTTTGGCGAAGCTGCAGAGTCAAATATTACAGCATATCCTCCTTCAACAGCAATCTCTTTTACTGCGTTAAATACTTGATCCTGAATGGGCTTTACAAGTTCTTCTCTTTTCTTAAAAAGCATTCCTTCGCGGCCAAAATATTTCATTTGCAACTCTTTAGTTTGACGCTCCTTCATGATGATTTCATCTTCGCGTTTTTTCTTCATTTCTTCGGTAAGTAGAACTTTTTCGGCCTGATAATCTTTGTACATTTTGTCAATCTCGGCATATTTCTCTTCAATTTCCTTTTGATATTGTTCCGAAAGTTTGTCGAGTTGTTCTTGTGCTGCTTTGTATGAAGGTATCTTTTTAAGTATATAGTCGCTATCGACAAAGGCAAACTTTTGAGCCCAAAGGTTCACACCAAGCAGAAGGGCAACTAATAGTAATAATGTTTTCTTCATGGTATTTGTTTATTGGTTTAGGTTATTAATGCAATTTGTTTGCCAAAATTACTGTTCAGCGTTATTGGTTAGTTAACTATAGTTAAAATGGCATTCCTATTAGGAAGTGGAACTGTCCCTTGTGAGCGTTTGGTTTTCCAGTTATTTTGTCGAAACCGTAACCCCAGTCTACACCTAACATTCCTAACATTGGAAGGAACATTCTTGCACCAACACCTGCCGAACGGTGAACATTGAATGGGTTGAACTCATCAGCGTTCCTCCACGAATTTCCTGCCTCAAGGAAAGTAAGAAGGTAAATTGCTGCCTGAGGTTTGAGCGATAGAGGATATCTTAACTCAATGCTGTATTTGTCGTATAAGTGACCATCGCCAATGGAACTGTTCCCAATTGTTGTGTAAGGTGTGAGCGATCCATTGTTATATCCCCTTAGACCAATTGTTTCGCGTCCAAATACTCCGTTGTACCCCGACATACCATCGCCTCCAACATCAAATCCTTCGAATGGGGAGTGTCCTAAATCCTTGTTAAAATAACCCATAATACCAAACTGGAAGTTTGTGTAAAGAACTAGGTTTTCTACAAGTGGCATATACCATTGGATTCTTCCAGTCCATTTGTGGTACTCAATCCATTTGTACTTTTCATTATCACTCATAGCCGACTTATAGTCCTTACCATTGAATGACGAGTAGGGAGGTGTTATTTGTAATGAGAATGATATGTTTGAACCTCTACGAGGATATATCATTTGGTCGGTAGAATTTCTAGATACGGTGGTTTTGAAACTCAAGTTGTTCGATTGTCCATCGCTAAATATAAAGTAACCTTCCCATTTTTTTAAGTAGTAATTCTGAATACTAACCTCATTAAATATGGTGAAATAATCATCGGGCCATTTTAGCCTAGTGCCAATACCAATTGAGGCTCCAGTTACCTTAAAAAACTTGTCGCTAGTTTGGTAAAAGTAGGTGCTCCCGCTCTGAATTTGGTGATAAACTGAAAACGAGAAGTTCGTAGGTTTCTTTCCGCCAAGCCAAGGTTCTGTAAACGATAAACTGAAAGATTTATAGTAAGTTCCATTTGTTGATGCTCTAAGCGCTAGTGATTGACTATCGCCAGATGGAATTGGACGCCAAGCCTCTTTCTTGAATATTCTGCTTATGGAGAAATTTGAGAAACGAATACCAACTGTTCCAACAAACATTCTGTTACCCCAACCACCCGAAACCTCAAGTTGGTCGTTCGCTTTTTCCTCTAGAATGTACTTTAAATCCACAGTTTTATCTGCGGGATTAGGCATTGGTTTAACATCAAGTTTCTCTGGATCGAAGTGTCCCATTTGGCCCAACTCTCTTAGCGTACGTGTTATTTCCGATTTACTGAAAAGGTAACCGGGCTTCGACCAAACCTCTCTGCGGATTACATGCTCGTTGGTTTTAGTATTTCCAGCAATAATAACCTTATTTATTGTGGCTTGCTCTCCTTCATAAATCCTCATCTCAATATCAACCGAGTCGTTTTGAATTTGGCTCTCAATAGGATCTAACTGAAAGAATAAGTAACCATCGTCCATGTATAGAGTCGAAATGGAATTTTCATCGGTAAATAGTCTTTTCTCGAGAAGAGATTTATCGTAAACATCACCCTTTTTCATGCCGAGTATATCCGTTAGGGCTTCGGCAGGTAATTTCGTATTTCCTATCCAGTTAATATTTCGAATATGGTATTGAGGACCCTCGTATAGGAAGAACTTTATGCCAATACGCTTGTCGTTAATCTTATAGATTGAGTCGCGTAAAATCTTTGAGTCTCTATAACCATGTTCGTTGTAGAAGGTGATTAGGTTGTCTTGGCTTTCTTCGTAGTCGGACTCAATAAATTTTGCCGGTTTAAATATGTTGATATCTCTTCGGTGGATTTTTTTAAGAGCTCGCCTAAGCCTTGCATCGCTGTAGGCGGTATTTCCATCAAAGTCAATTTCTCCGATTTTAACCTTATTATTCTTTTTGATATCAAAGGTTAATCTAATTCCATTCGCAATTACGGTGTCGTTCTCTTGAATAGGATCAACTTCAACATTCAAGAAACCTTTGGCGCGGTAATGTTTCTTGAGGATAATGATACTATTTTCAAGAACACTTTCGGTAAGTTGTCCGCCTGCTCTAAGTTTTAATTTATCTTTTAGGTCGTCGATTTCTCCTTTTCGAACACCTTTGAAATTGAACGAGGAGATTCGTGGTTGCTCTTGAAGGAAAATGTCAAGAAACAAGTCGGATCCTTCAATCTTTTGAGCCGATATTTTTACATCGGAGAAAAGACCCTGTGCCCATAGTTTCTTTACGGCGTTGGTAATTACATCGCCTGGCACTAATATGGAGTCGCCAACGGCTATACCCGAAACTGAAATTATAACTCCCGAGTCTAAGAATTTAAGTCCCGAAACAGTTATTTCTTTTACAAAATACTTTTTGGGTGTTTCGTAGCTAAAAATATTTTCTTGTGCAGTGGCAGCAAAACTTGCTGCAATAAAAACAAATGCTAGTATTCTCAATTTTAACATATACTTTTTGTTGCTCATTAACAAGGCCGTAAAATT
>WBUV01000146.1 GCA_008933525.1 Bacteroidales bacterium
ATAGTCAACAAATAAGTATTTCACTTTTAAAATATTTCGCAATGAGGTTGAAAATGAAGATCGGCGCAAAGATGTTGCTCTTTGTTATGATCACTTCCGTATCCATTATGCTTGTTATTGGGCTATTTATAGGATTTAGAATCAACAAGATTGCACACGATAATGCTGTTAAACTGGCTCAGGCCGAAGCACAAAAAACGGCCAATCAAATTAAATCGGAACTTGAGCTCGATATGGGATTTTCCCGAGCACTCGCCCACTCCCTTTACATTTATCCAAAATTTGATACTGTAACGCTAGACTCAATATTTTTTAGCATTGTAGATCAACAGGTTTTAAATAACCAACGATATCTAACTGTATGGTATTCCGTCGAGTACTTTGCTTTTCGCAAGAATTATCGATATGATTATGGCCGCCGATCAACAACTGCTTATATAAAAAACGGAATACCCGCCCGCGATGTTGAACACAAAAATGTTACTGGCGATATTACTACCAGCAACTACTATGCATCCAAATTGTGCAACTGCGAAATGCTTCTCGACCCATATACATTTGAGGTTGGTGGAAACGAAGTTCTCGCCACAAGTCTTAGCGTTCCCATAAAGGTGAATGGTAAATTTGCTGGACTTGGTGGTGTCGACATCTCTTTGGAGAAATTTCAGGAACAAATTGAGAAAATTAAACCATACAAAAACACTATCGTAGCATTAGTTTCCAACGATGGCACAGTTATAGCCCATACAAAACCTGAATTTGCAAAACTCAAATTCACCGACATCAACCCCGTTGACGATAAAAAATTCAGTATTACTGAAAAAATAAAAAAAGGAACCGATTATATTTACTTTTCGTCGGTAAATAACGAACAAAATCTAAATATTCTTTCAACAATAAAGGTTGGTGAATCGCCCACAACGTGGTCGGTTTTTCTATCTATTCCTATGAGCGAAATTGTTGTAGATGCTCGCAGAGCTGTAATGTACACAATCTTTGTTTTCATACTCGGAGTGCTGCTTCAAGGTGCTGCCATTTGGTATATTTCGCGCTACATTACTCAACCTATAAAAAGAACAACCGAGGCCCTAAATAGCATATCGGAGGGCGATATCGATTTAAACAGAAAAATATACGTCCATACTGGCGACGAACTTGAGGATATGGCTCGTTCGGCCAACAAACTTATTGATGGACTTAACCTAACCGAAAAGTTTGCCCGCGAAATAGGGATGGGTAAACTCGAAGCTCAGTTCAACCTTTTGGGGAACAAAGATATTTTAGGTAAAGCATTACTCGAAATGCAAAAAAGTTTAATAAATGCACGCGACGCAGAATTTAAACGTAAGGAAGAAGAGGAGCACCAAATTTGGACAACCCAAGGTATTGCAATGTTTGGCGAGGTTCTTCGTCAACACAACGACAATTTGAATGAACTTTCATATCTTATCATTAAAAACCTTGTTTCATACACAAAATCGATACAGGGTGGGATTTTTATCATTAACGATAACGACCAGGATAACATTTCGCTTGAAATGACTGCATGTTACGCGTATGATCGACGTAAGTACATGGAAAAAACAGTTATGCCCAACGAGGGCTTGGTTGGCCGATGCTTTATTGAAGGAAAAACAATATTTATGGTTGATGTTCCTAAAAATTACATCAAAATTACATCGGGACTTGGCGAAGAAAATCCACGGAATATTTTACTAGTTCCACTTAAGGTGAACGACGATATTCTTGGAGTAATCGAAATGGCCTCGTTTAACACCTACGAAAAATTCCATATTGAGTTTATCGAGAAAATTGCCACAAGCATAGCATCTACCCTTTCAAGTGTGCGAATTAACATTCGCACTGCGGAACTCCTTGCCCGAACACAGCAGCAAGCCGAAGAGATGAAAGCACAAGAGGAGGAAATGCGCCAAAATATGGAAGAACTCCACGCTACACAGGAAGAAATGGAGCGTAAACGTCATGAACAAGAAGAAATTCAAGCACAGCTTAGAGAGGATAAATCAATTCTTAGCAGTTTACTTCAGAATTCGCCCGATTTAATCTACCAAAAAGATACTGAGGGCAGATATGTTCGACTGAGCAACTCAATGCAAAACCTATTAAACCTTCAATCAGCCGAAGAGGCTGTTGGGCTAACTGATTTCGATTTGCTCTCAGGTGAACAAGCTCGATTAATCTCCAGCTTCGACAACGAAGTAATGCGAAGCAGATCGCCAATAACCAACCGAATGATTTCAATCCAACTAGCCGATGGTAATGAGCACCGTGCAGTTTTAACATTGATGCCTCTAATTGAAGACAATGGAGAACTTATTGGAGTGTTGGGAATCATTAAAATTATGACCGATATTAACTAGCATTAAGCTATAATTATTAATATAAAAGGGGCGAACACAATCCCCTCAATATTCAGCTGAGACATAAAAAAAGCTGCAGGCTAACCTGCAGCTTTCCTTATAATATTTGGTATCTTAGTTCTTGATACACCTAACCGAATGTCCCGCTGGTAAGGATCCCTCTATTATTTCAGCCGTTCCCATCATACCATCTATTACTACAATATTTGTAGTTTCAAATGTCCAGAATACAGCCCGTTCATTCATTCCATAATACATCCATCCAGCACTTTGCATGGCTTGTCCGCCGGGTCTGGCTGTAAAGCCTGTTGTATTTGTTTGGAAGAAATCATAATTCCAAAGTCCAGTTCCTTGACCAAGGGTTCCTGTTTCAGAGATTTTACGTGCTATATCGGCCGAATTGGTTTGCCATTGCATTCCACCAATAAAACTAAACAGTATTTCCCAATCGGCATAGTTTGGTACTCTCCAACCATCGGGACAAACGCCAAAAGCACTTTGAATAGCACCATCAGAATACAACCTTCCATATTTCGCTATTGTGTCTGGATCGCTGGTGTTATTATAAGCAATAACGGTGTCAATGCCAATTGCATTACCACTAGCATATGTTAAGGTTTTTAGATTCTCCTTCATCCAAACTTGAGTTCCAATTTTGATAGTTGCATACTTATTCCCGTCAATATCAACCAAGGTATCGGTGCTAATACCTACATTTGTAGTAACATTTCCAGCTACAAGCATATCACCTGTTGAAAGAATTGTATTAGAGAAAAACGAGGAATCTTTGGTTACCTTAAAATAATCATTTGGAATGCTTTTGGACTGCGTACTGATACCCCCAACAGCAAAGCCACCTTTAGCACCTTTTGCTGTGTCATCAATATAAATTCGAGTACTGTCTGGCATAATCTTCAGGTAATCGACTGTTCCTTTTGATTGAGTGCTTAAACCTCCAACGGCAAAACCGCCCTTAGCTCCTTTAATTGTTGTATTATCAATATATATTCTGGTACTATCGGGGCTAACAGTAAGAAGATTAACACTTCCTTTGGATTGAGTACTTAAGCCACCAACAGCAAATCCTCCTTTAGCGCCTTTTGTATCGCCACTACCAACATAGGTGCGTACAGCAGACTCGTAAACAGCAAAAACTACTTGTCCCTTTGAGTTGAGAACCGCAAAGATTGGTTTTTCAGGATCTAGACCTGGTTTTGGTAAAACATTTACGGAACTATCAGTTACCATGATTGTTCCATTTGCAACCCATGTTGTTCCATCATGACGGAGTGTTTGTCCCAAAGTACCAGATGCAACAGGCCCTGTTGGTCCTTGCGCTCCATCCTTTGCCAATATTTCCCACGAATCGCCGTCCCAGATATATGAAATTTTATCGGTGTAGTTATAGTAAGCCTTGTTCAGCGCTGGAGTTGGATGCGAAACAAATGTTCCAGCCCAAATAATAGAGATACCATCGTTACCTGTTGCTCCATCCTGAGCAAGAATTTCCCATGAATCACCATCGTAGAAGTACGATTTTTTATCGACAGTGTTGTAATATGCATAGTTTTTTTCTGGCGAACTCGGTGCTGTGGCCAACGAACCCTTCCATTCCACAGTTAAACCATCGGCAGAGAAAAGTGCATAGGGAACAGCGTGGAGCTCTTGACGTTCAAACTCTGTAAATGTGGTAGCAGTTCCTACTTTTATATCAACTTTTAAATACACACCGCCATCTTTCCATGGTACACTTGTGTAACTACCTGAAACAAGAGTTCCTTTCCCTACAATGGCATTAACAAGTCCAAAATTATTTGTAGTAACATTGTGCGTTTCTTGGTAGTAAACGGCAGAACCGGTACTATTTGTAAGACTAAATTGTAGTGTTACACTTTCACCAGATAGGACTTGTCCATTCGAATTACGCAATACTGCCTGATAGTTAACTCCAAAGGGCGTTTGCGCACTTAATCCTAAAACCGATAATAGCAGTAGGATTAGGACATAACTTTTTAAGAATTTCATATTGTTAGTATTTAGGTTTGTTTTTAATAGAAAACAGATAATTCGCTAATGAGTTCAAAGGTCAAGGGTGACTGCCAACTTCCTTCTGTACGAAAAAATCACTAATAAACCCTCTTCCCATTCAATTAACTTAGCAAATTACAAATTAATTATCAAAATAAAAACTTTCATCAAATTTAAAAAAGTCGCAGAATTAAACTAAAAGCACAAATGACTCCTTTTAACTCATAACCAATTATGCAACTGAGTAAAACTAACTTTTATTAGATATTGAAAAGTACTCAATCGGGGGAAGAAACACTTAACTATGAAAGTTGATTTATTTTTAGGAATAAATGTTGCAAATATTAAATCAAACATTCAGGGTAAAAAGTATAATTAAATAATTTTGTCTGTAACTTTTACGACCTTTAAGCGTCACACAATAAAAATTAAAGCCGGTCAATGACTGTTGAGGAGTACAACAAGAGCGTAGATTTATACTCAGATGGAATTTACAGATTTGCCCTTAAGATGCTAAAAAATGTTGATTTAGCACAGGACAATGTTCAGGATTCCTTCGAGAAATTATGGATGAAGCATTCCGAAGTGGATTATGCTAAAGTAAAATCGTACCTATTTACATCATCGTACAATGCATCTATAGATACGCTCCGAAAAGAAAAGCGAAAGTTGGAATACTCCAACCAACTCTCCGACAACGAAACCTCCTCCTACGTCAACTTTGATGTTAGCGAGGTTTTAAGCAAGGCTGTAGAGCAACTTCCTGAAATTCAGCGATCGGTTCTCCTGCTTCGGGATTACGAGGGCTACTCGTACGAGGAGATTGGCGAAATAACAGGATTAACCGAATCGCAAGTGAAGGTTTACATTTATAGAGCACGGCTTTTTTTGAAAAATTACCTTGTAAGTATAGAGAATTTAATATAACAGCCATGGAAATCAACCGAGAAAATTACGAATCGATTATGGTGGATTACCTCGACGGAAATTTAGCTCCAGAGAGAGAGGCTGAACTCATGCTTTTTCTATTCAATAATCCAGACATAGCCGAGGAGATTGAGGGACTTAAAGAGGTTACAATTGATCCTTCGCACACTCTTTATCCTCAAAAAAAATCTCTAAAAAAGAACATTACACAACCCTTTGGGATAAACAATGAGGTGGATTACCTCTGCATTGCAGAACTTGAAGGAGATATTAGCGAGGAAGAGAAAGAACGACTAAAGACGCTAATTGAGAAAGATAACAGCATACAACTTACTAAAACCGTTTTTACCAACACAAAACTGGTTGTTCCACACGAGATAGTTTATCCTTACAAATCGGGTTTAAAAAGATTACTGGTAATTCCTATCCGACGAACAACCTACAGAATTGCAATGAGCATTGCGGCCACAGTAACAATAATGTTTGCAGTATATACAGTGGTTGACCTAAATACATCATCGCTGATTGTTGCCGAAACCTCTAAACCAACTACAATAAAAGAACAAAGTTTCACAACTCCCCAAGCTGATGTTGAAAAACCTTCCAAATATAGCGCTACTGAAAATAGACAAAACATTAGGCAAACAACAGAACTAAAGTCTATTGAAGAAACAAACACCAAAAACTTAGCAGACAATATTCGTGAGGAAGTTGTTATAGAAAAGATTCAATTATTGCCGGTAAAGTTGGATTATATAGCACAGATCGACCCTGTCAAACTAGATATTTCTGCTCCAATAAACAAACATGAGATTATAGCTGAAACAGCTAACGCAACAATAGTCCAAAACTCGAGCACCACAAAAGAGTACTCGCTGTCGGATTTGGCAAATATTGGTTTAAAGCGAGTGGCAAACTCTTTGGGTATTGAATATAATATCAAAAAAAACGATAAAGGAAAAGTTGAAAAACTGTCTATTGAAAGCAGCCTGCTTGCATTTTCTACAACTCGAGGAAATAAAATTGAATAGTGCTGTAACAAATTGGAGAGTTGGTCGTCATACGAGAAAATTAAGCAAGTAAAAACCCATTAAAAATTAAAATTATGAAACGTTTAGCATTATTCGGAATTCTTTTGTTGAGTTTAAATGCTGTTACAGCTCAAACCCAAGAAAATGAACTTAGAAACCTAGAAAAACAGGACACTGTTAAAAGAGTAAAATCGGACACCTCTTTAATCGTAATTAATAATGCCACTATTCACGAGAATATTGTGAATGATATGGGCGATACTGTAAAAGTTAAATCCGACACTGCTGTTATTAGGATTGGAAAAAAGAAAATAGTTTTTGTTGACTCGGGAAACAAAACCACTATCGAAATTCCAAGTGACTACGAGAAAAAACAGGAAATAGTTTATGAGTTTAAGGAGAAAAAAAGATTTAAAGGGCATTGGTCTGGATTTGAAATGGGAATCAACGGATTTTTAGATAAGAATCAATCCATGAACCTTAAAAACGATCTGGCTCCATTCGACCTAAAACAAGCCCGCTCGTGGAACTTTAACCTTAACTTTATGCAGTATAGCATTGGATTTGGAACCGATAAAGCGGGTTTGGTAACAGGTATGGGTCTTGAGTTTAACAATTACCACTTCTCAAACCCCATCAGTCTTAAGATTGATAATGGAATTACGGTTATAGACAGCTCATACATTGATGCTGGGTATAGAGTTGAAAAAACAAAACTTAGCACAACTAACCTTACATTGCCTTTGTTGCTCGAATTCCAAATTCCTACAGGCGAAAAGCGTCATAGAATATACATGGCTGCGGGTGTAATTGGTGGGTTAAGAATTGGATCGCACACCAAGGTTGTTTTCGATGATGGCGATAAGCGTAAAGATAAAAATCGTAGCGACTTTAACATAGCAACATTCCGTTATGGTGTTACCGCAAGATTGGGCTACAGAGCAATTAGATTATATGCAAACTACTATCCAGTTCAACTATTTGAAAAAGGCAAAGGCCCCGAACTATATCCATTCTCAGTTGGATTGGTTTTAATTCCTTTCAGAGACTAAAAAATTAATAGAATAGCAAAACCGGAGATAAACACTCCGGTTTTTTTTATGCAATAAAATACATATATTTGGTTGTAAGCCAAACAGGTTGAATTATGAAAGAGTTACTCAAATTCACATGCATTATTTTATTTATAAGCATATCACTTAATGCAAATTCCGAGAACCTCGACAGTTT
>WBUV01000147.1 GCA_008933525.1 Bacteroidales bacterium
GATTTGGGAAGAATTTACGTTTAGTTCTTCTTTTTGAATGGGATACATTATTTCCCACCATCATCTTTTTTCCTGTAATCTGACAAGTTCTTGACATTGCTATAATGTTTTCTGATGTTTTTTTTTCGAAACAGGTCGCAAATTACGTTATTATTATTGAATTATTCAAATTTTTCTCCAAAAAATTTTTCATTTAGTTCCAAATGTTCTACTAACACTAACTCTCTTAATAAGTTAAGCGCAGTGTGAGATGCTCTTGCGATGTTAATATCTCGTTGATTACTAAAGATATACTTTTTACTTACAATGCCGCTATTCGATGAAACTGCAATCCATACAGTACCCACTGGTTTCAGTTCAGTTCCACCATCGGGCCCAGCTATTCCAGATATGGCTATGGCGTAATCCGTGTTCAACAGCTCCTTTGCTCCCACGGCCATTTGCTCAACAACCTGCTGGCTAACAGCTCCGTGCTCATTTAAAGTATCAGCATCAACCTTTAAAATTGATGTTTTCACCTCGTTTGAGTAGGCAACTATACTTCCTTTGAAATAGTTAGATGAACCCGGCACTTCTGTTATTAAGTGGGCAACCGTGCCTCCAGTGCAACTTTCTGCAGTTGAAATCGTTGCGTTTATAGACTTCAGTACTTGTCCAATAACAACGGGTAAAGAGGTATTGCCATATCCAAAAATATACTCAGGAATTTCTTTTCGGAGATAGTCAATTAACTGATTGATTTCTGAATTTAGGGTTTCAGAGTTGCTTGAATAGCCTGATAAACGAAGTCTAATCCCCGAAGGGCTAGGCAAATATGCCAATTTTATATGATTAGGAAGTTTACCCTCGAAGGCTTGAAGTTTATCGGATAAAAACGACTCCGGAATTCCAAACGTATTAACAGTTCTATGAATAATTACCTGATTACTCTGCATATCCTTAAGTAATGGCAACACAGATGTTTCCATAAGCCCTTTCATCTCGAAAGGCACACCAGGCATCGATACCAATATTTTACCATCTTTACGGAAAAGCATTCCTGGAGCAGTTCCATTTTTATTGAGCAATACTTCGCAAGAAGAAGGAACTTCGGCTTGTCGCCTATTGCTATCAGTTACCTGCAAACCTCGCTTTCCAAAAATCCCCTTGATTATTTCCAGCGAAGGCTCGTGAAGTGCCAAGTTACCTCCAAAATACTTGCAGAGTGTGGGCTTAGTAATATCATCGCTGGTTGGGCCAAGGCCTCCAGTCATTAAGACAATATCGCAACGATTAATAGATTGATTAACTGCATTGTAAATAGCCTCTTCGGTATCAGATATTGAAGTAATCTGGGTGATTTTAATACCCAAAAGGTTTAACTTTTCCGCAATCCAAGCCGAGTTGGTATCGACAATTTGGCCTATCAGGATTTCGTCGCCAATGGTTATAATTTCTGCATTCATAGCCTAGAAAAATAGGCAGCATTTTGCTGCCTTTTGAGCCTCTCACGGGACTTGAACCCGCGACCTGCGGTTTACGAAACCGCTGCTCTACCGACTGAGCTAAAGAGGCATTTACACTACAAAATTATATCTTTTTATGCAATGAAAAGATAAATCTAAACCTAAGTTGACAATAGCGCCTTAATTCGTTGAACTAAAGGAGGATGTGAGTAATGAATAATGACGTATAAAGGATGAGGCGTTAGGTTTGAGTAGTTCTGTGCTGCCAACTTTTTGAGAGCAGATATTAAAGAGATGCCTAATCCGAATCCATTGGCAAAACTATCAGCAGAAAACTCCATTTTTCGGCTTAGATAATTGGTAAATAATCCAAAAATGGATTGTATTGGACCAAAAATCAATGCAAAACCCAATATATTAAGATGAAAATTTGGCATACCATTTTGCATTGAATCAAATATGGGAGTAAACATATCGCTACTGCTAATTTTGGTAAATAAGAAAAGGAATATTCCTGTAACTGAAAGGCTAATAGCAAAGTTTATCCAGATATGCTTCTTCTTATAATGACCAATTTCGTGAGCTAAAACCGCCTCAATTTCATCGGCTGAAAGTTTATCTAGTAAGGTATCATAAAGATAAATACGCTTGTTTCTTCCCCATCCAGTAAAAAAAGCATTACCCTTAGTGGAACGCTTGGAGCTATCGATTACAAATATATTTTTAGCAGAGAACCCCGCATTTAGAGCCAAGCGTTCTAATTTATCTTTCAGTTCACCATCGGGTAATGGCGATTTTTTATTAAACAAAGGCAGTATAATAGATGTATATAGTAAGGTGGAAAACAATGAAAGTATAAGTATAAACACCAAAACTGGCAACCAAAATAAATTAGTATAACTAACAAATAACCAAGTTATTAACGAAATAATAATTCCTCCCAAAACTATGGCTATCAGGGTTGATTTTATAATATCTGTAAAGAACAACTTTCTGGTTGATTTATTGAAACCATACTTCTCCTCAATAACAAAACTATCGTAGTAATCGAACGGGATAGATAAAATCTGGCCAATGAACCATAGCACTCCAAAAAACACCAAGGATTGAAGAACTCTGCTCTCGATATTCTGAGCAATAATGTCGTTTAGCAAACCAAAGTAACCCAGAATAAAAGCGGTGGTTGTAATTATCACCATCAGAGTATTCTCCACCAACGATGCGCTCAACTTCTCCCTCTCGTAACTTTGTTGTTTTATGTAGTTTTCCGAATCGTAAACATCGGCCACACAAGTGTCCAAAGGTGTTTTTTTACCGTAACTTGTGTTAATCAACTCAATCAACACATTTAAAAGATGTCCACCAACAAGAATTATAATAATTGTATAGTATATAAAACTTTCCATTGCTCCTATTTATTTGCCTCAATACGTTCCTCGATTACACTTCGGTAATAGTTAATCTCCTCCAACCTAGGATTTAATTTTTGAGCTTCTTTTAGCCATTCTAGCGCAACCTCGAAATTGCCTAGCATTTCGTTTGCAAGTGCCATATTAAATGCAGCCCTTGCAGCAATTGAGCGGTTTTTATCGGCAGTGTGCTTTTGCCATAATGCGGCAGCATCAATCCAGTTACCTTTTTCGGCAAAAGCTGATGCCTGCGAAAAAAACTTCGAATTGCCATTAAATAAAATCCGTGTATCGTTGTTCCAGGTAGGAGCAATTAACTTGGCGTATTTTTCTGCGGCATCGGCACCAGCATATGCCGATGCTGTAAAAAACCCAGGTAGTTGGTTTCCCGTTTTCACTTCAATCCAATCTGTAGCCTCCCACGATAATGTATCGCGATGCAAGTATGAATTAGAAATTTTCTTAATTTTTAAATCGTATACTCTCCAATAGCAATAAACAGCAATATCTAAATAGCCATTGTAAGTTTTAACTCCATCCACCCATCTTATGTAATTGTCGGAGTATGGATTTATTCGCATATAGTCGAGTGAAACTATATAATTAACGGAATCATTGTTTTGAGAAATTTCAGATAATTGGCTCCACGAAAGAGGTAAAATAACCTTAGATGTATCTTCTCTGAAGAAAATGGAATTAACAGGTATTAACTCTTCGTAGTAAGGAGAAGATATTAACAACTCACCCAATGAGTTTGTTGCTTCAACTGCCGCAACGCTATCGAGAGCCCATTCCAACATAGCTTTTTTGTTGGGCAATTCTCTATTATAAAGATTTGCAAGGATTAGAATTTTACCAGAATTGATAGGTAATCGTTGTTTTGGTTTATCGTAGTACTGAATATCGATAGACCGATAAGGGATGCACGAATATAAAACGAAAATAAGAATCGTGATGGTTAATTTTTTTTTTACTAACATATTATAGAGTCTTATTGATAAAAAGAAAAACCATCTAAAAACTAGATGGTTTTCAAGTGTAAATATAAATACTTTTTTAGGTATTCATTGCACCACAAACATTAATTACCTGTCCGCTTACATAAGCAGATAGGTCTGAGCCTAGGAATATACAAACATTTGCAACATCCTCAGGTGTGCCACCGCGTTGAAGTGGAATTTTTTTAGCCCATTCTTCACGCACTTCTTCGGGAAGTTGATGAGTCATTTCAGTAATGATGAAACCTGGGGCAATTGCATTGGAACGGATATTTCTTGAACCAAGCTCTCTAGCAATAGCCTTTGTAAAGCCAATAATACCTGCCTTAGAAGCAGCATAGTTAGCCTGACCAGCGTTACCTGAAACACCAACCACAGAGCTCATATTGATAATAGAACCGCTTCTCTGCTTAAGCATATACTTCTGCACGGCTTTAGTTAGGTTGAAAACCGATTTTAGGTTAACTCTAATAACTAAATCCCACTGCTCTTCGGTCATACGCATCAATAAGGTATCGCGTGTAATACCTGCATTATTAACAAGAATATCGATAGTACCAAAATCTTTAGCAATCTCATCAACAATTTGCTGTGAGTTTTCAAAGTTGCTGGCATCCGATGCATATCCTTTAGCTTTAACGCCAAGCGCAGTAAGTTCTTTTTCAAGACTCTGCATATTTTCATCGTATGCAATATCAGTGAAAGCCACATTGGCTCCCGCCTTTGCAAAAGCAATAGCAATAGAACGGCCAATACCTCTACCCGCTCCTGTTACTATACCAGTTTTTCCTTCTAATAACTTCATAGTTTAATTTTTGTCGTTAACGTTGCAAAGGTAAAAAATATTAGAAAATAAGCTGCCGATACCAAAAGATTTACAAAAACCCACTCCTATGAGTAATTGTTCAACAAAATCTAGCGATGTGCCTTTTGAATAAACAAAATATCTCGTATATTCACAAGTTGAAAAAAGTATGAACTTTATTTGCCGTTCATATATAAAAATACTCTGTTTACCAGATAACTTATTTTGTAACTAAACCTTACGCAAGATGAAGCTTAGGATGAAACTCAGGGTTAAGATGCTACTATCTGTACTTATTGTAGCCGTTGTGGTTTTTTTAGCATCAATTGGATTTCTTACATCAAGGCTGGAAAAAATTACTCTACGTAATGCCTTCAACTTTGTTGATGCAACAGCCCGTGAGTATGCCAACTCTATTCAAAGTAGCTTTGATAATGAACTAGGGATGGCCCGATCCTTAGCCCAAAGTTTTTATTTCTATAACGAGCTATCTTCCAACGAACTAAAAGAAAACTCCAAAAGAACACTCAACGGAATAGCGCTGAATAATCCTAAATTTCTGTCTGTATGGATTAGCTGGGAGCTGAGTGTTCTTGATAAAAACTGGAACAAACCCTACGGTAGAGAACGATACACTTTTTACTGGGAAAATGCTCAATTAAAATTTATCACAGATCAAAAAAATTTGAATGGCGATGAGCCTGGTAGCCTCTACTATCAACTTAAAACATCTATGCTAGAAGCGGTTGTTGATCCTTATTGGTTTACATATACAGGAAGTAACAAAAGAGTACTTGAAACAAGCATCTGCGTTCCTTTGGTTAAAGATAATAAATTCATAGGATTGTTCGGATTCGATATTGAATTGAGTAGATATCAAGAATATATTAATAACATAAAACCCTATGCGGGTAGTTCCGCAATGCTTCTATCTCAAAATGGAACCATTGTAGCTCATTCTATATTAGAAAACACGGGTGTTCGAATTGATAGCATATATGCAAATGAGAATAAAAATCACAATCTACTTGATAAACTTAACAAGGGTGAAAAGTTTTCAATTTCTTACACCGATGCTAATGATGGTAAAAAATACTACGCAACTTTTGTATCATTTACTGTAGGCACCTCAATTAACCCTTGGAGTTTAGCCATTATCGCACCAGAGGATGTCATTATTCAAGAAGCTCAGGATGTTGCAAGTAAATCTAGAACAGTAATTTTTGTTGGTTTGTTTGTTTTAGCAATTGTGGTTTGGATTATAGCATTCAGCATTACCCGTCCATTAGTTAAGACTACTAAAGTTTTGGGAGAGCTTGCAAATGGACAGATTGATTTATCAAAAAAGATTTCGATCAACAGTGGTGATGAAATCCAAGATATTGGAACATCCGTTAATATACTTATCGATAGTTTATATAAAACCACCAACTTTGCTAAGGAAATTGGAAAAGGTAATTTAAACACCTCCTTCAGTAAATTAAGCGAAAATGATGTTCTTGGCGAAGCATTGCTCGAAATGAGGAAAAGTCTCGAATACGCTAAAGAACTTGACGACAAGAGAAAATCGGAAGAAGAAAAAGCCCGTTGGGCAAACGAGGGTGTTGCGCTTTTTGCTGACATACTTAGGCAAAACACCGATAATATGAATGAATTTACCTATGAAGTAATTCATCATCTTGTAAAATATGTTAATGCTAATATTGGTGCGCTATTTTTAATAAATACAGATTATCAAGATCGATATTTTGAGTTAGCCTCAAGTTATGCTTATGAACGTAGAAAGTACGAGGAAAAAAGAATTAACTATGGTGAAGGCCTTGTTGGAAGATGTGCAAAAGAAGGCGAAACAATATTTATGACAGAATTACCCAAGGACTATGTAAAAATTGCCTCAGGTTTAGGTGAAGAGAATCCAAACTGCTTATTAATCGTCCCCCTTAAGTTAAATGATGAAGTTTATGGTGTTATCGAAATGGCATCGTTTGAAGTATTAGAAGATTACAAAATAAATTTTGTTGAGAAAATTGGGGAAAGCATAGCCGCAACTATTTCCAATGTTAAGGTTAATATTCGCACCGCTAAACTATTGGAGGAGTCCCGTATTAAATCGGAAGAACTTGCTTCGCAAGAAGAGGAAATGAGACAAAACATGGAAGAACTTCAAGCTACCCAGGAAGAAGCTGCCCGAAAAACAGCAGAAATGGAGAGTCTCATCAATGCACTAAACTCATCTAGCTTTGTTATTGAATATGACTTAAATGGAAAAATAATTTCAGTGAATCAGGCATACTTGGCATTGACTGGCCAACCTGAAAAGGATGTTATAGGCACACACCATTCCGATAACCTAGAATTTACTGAAGAGCAAAAGATTAATTATCAAAAATTCTGGACCGATTTGCGTAACGGAATAATCAAGAAAGAAACCAACAAGGTAAGTATTGGAGGTAAAACATACACCTTTATTGAAACCTATTCGCCAATATTAGACGAAACACGTCACGTTGCGAAGATTCTTAAAATAGCGCATAATATAACCGATTTTATAGAAACAAAGGGATCAAAGAAATCGAAAAAAGAATAGAAATCATATAAATAATAAAAGGCTGCAAATTAATTTTTGCAGCCTTTCTGTTTAAAGATTAATTCTATCTGAAGTTTATTCCAACCCCGGCATTATAAATTGCATACTTTCCAACAGCATAATCAAAATGAAATGCAATAACTGCCAATTTAATTCTTAAACCAATATTTGCATTTAAACCGTTATTTACAAAATCAAGTGCTAATGGATCCTTTATACCTAATCCTACATTAGGTATATCGTAATAACCTTTCAATGCAACATCGGTTGTTGATTTACTATAGCCAACACCCGCATAAACTGTTAGTACTGGGATAGATTTAGATATAAGTAACTTCCCAGT
>WBUV01000148.1 GCA_008933525.1 Bacteroidales bacterium
ATCTTAAGGATTAGTTTTATAGAATAAAAAAAGGGAAGGCCATTAAAGGCCTATCCCTATTTTAACACCAAAAGCATTTGCTCTGTAGTTCGGAGCATATGTTCTTGCAATTTGATTCAAATCAGTCAATCCAATTCTATAGTATAGTTCAAATGAAAAATTGAACTTATTCCCTATAAACTCAGCACCAACACCAGTAATAAATGAGAAATTATTACTTTTAACCCTAGATGTTACAATATCGTTTGCGCTATAGATATATGGGAATGAAGAGCCATTGTTTTCAACAAAGTAATTTATTGCATTAGCCTGAGTATTATAGGTAAATATTGCACCTGCCGAAACAAAGGGCTTAATTGATCCAGAAAAATCAGGTAGGCTGAATTTTGCGGATACTGGCAAATCTATACTATGGATAAATAAATCTGTTTTACCCAAATTGTTAAGAACCGGACTATCCGGTGTGTATATCAACAAGGGTGAAATCCCATTTCCTCCATACTGTGTATACAACAACTCTACTGAAGCTGCTACCCAAGGAAGAACTCTATACTGCACAAAGCCTCCAACAATAGGAGATATTCTATAGTATGAGCTAGGCTGATTATCGATAGTTAATACAGACTGAGAAAATCCTGCTCGAACTCCAAATGTAAGAGGTTTACTACTGCCTTGATAATCCTGAGCATAGCTTATACTAATAGAAAGAAATAATGTACAGCAAAGAATAAGTAAATTGTATGTAAGCTTTTTAATTTTCATTTTTTGGTTTCTTTTAGTTAAACCTAAAAAGTTATTTAAACTATAAATAACCTAGGGGATACCCCCTAGGTTATGGAAAAGCTTACTCAATTACTGTACGTAAACCGGTTCCTAAATAAATATCGTTTATTAACGGAGTACTCGATTTCATAATTAAGGTTGCACCACCTGGTTGGGAATAGTTGTATCCCTTACCTGTCATTACTGCAGTACTAACCGGATAATAGTTTCCAGGAGTATTTTTACCTTTATAACCAGAACCTCCATTAGTTACTACAACTGAGGTAACCTTACCGCCACTAATACGAGCTATTGCCGTTGCGTTTGTCCCCATTCCTGGAACTGATGGAGTGATAGTAACTGTTGGAGCAGTAATGTAACCATTACCACCATCATCAACTACAACACCTGTAACAACACCCTCAGCATTGACAGTTACGCTACCTCTTGCAGTGATTATTGTGTTAGGCACAACTAAATTTACTGTTGGAGCAGTTACATATCCTGTTCCAGCAGAAGTTACATTAATTTGCTGTACTCTTCCTTGAGCATCTAATACAGCAGTTGCTGCTGCACCTGATCCGCTTGTACTTACAAACTCGACAATAGGAGCAACGGTATAACCTAAACCAGCGTTAGTAACGCTAACTGCAGAAACGGAACCTGAATTCAAATTAGCATTTGCAGTAGATGCAGTTTTATAAGTTTTAATAGTTAAGGTTGGTGCCGAAGAATATCCCTTACCCGAGTTATTGATTGTAAATCCCGATACTTTATCACCAGTAAGCACAGGAGTAATTATTGCATTCTCGGCAGGAGTTCCACCTCCGGTAATAGCCACATATGGTACAGCAGTATAACCAGATCCTGTGTTTGTTAAAATTACACTAGCTATATATGAATCACCCAGAGTTACAGTAGCAGTAGCGCCAGTACCATCGCCATTAATTATTGCAGTTGCACTAGTATAACCGCTACCTTGGTTAGTTACAACAATATTCTCAACCTTATATTTGATTTCTGCAATTGCTGTAGCAGGAGTTGTATTGTCTCCTGTAATGGTAATCGTAGGAACAGCAGTAAAATCGTGACCAGCATTAGTTATACTTAGCGATGATACTGATCGATTTAACTTTATTTCGGTTCCAGCAATTGAACCTCCATCAAATAAAATATCTGTACCATCAAAGGTTCCTGCAGTTGTACCATATTCAAAACCGGCACCAGGAGTTGTCACGGTTACTGTTGAAATTTTTTTCTCAAGAACCACAGTACCGGCAACAGCTTGAGTTCCACCAACAGGGGGTGCTGTAATTGTAACAGTTGGAGCGGATGAATATCCCGATCCCTTATTTATAACAATAATATTTGCAACAGCACCACCAGCACCAAGTTCAGCAACTGCAACAGCCCCAGTTCCTCCGCCACCACTAATAGTTACTGCGGGAGGAGTAGTATATCCAGAACCAGGTGTTGTAACAGGAATACTATTGATACGTCCTTCAGTTGCTAATGCACAGGTTGCAGCAGGAGCCTCTGTTCCTCCAGTATTTATAAATGACACAGTTGGTACTGCAGTAAACCATGCATCGGCAGTAGATGAAACTGTAATTGATCTTAAATTACCAGTAGTTAAGGCTGCATTGGCAGTTGCATTAACCCCACCCCCACCAGAGATAGTTACGGTTGGAACGGTTGTATAACCAGCACCACCATTAGTTAAAATTAAATTGCTTAAATAACCATTCATTTTGGCCTCAACAGTTGCTCCGGTTCCATTTCCTTCAATAGTTACAATTGGAGCTGTAGTATAACCAGTCCCTCCATTCGTAACTGTTAACGACTTCACTTTAGAAGCAAGAACTGCAGTAGCTGCTGCATTATCGCCACCAGTTTCAGTTAATGAAATGGTTGCAGTTGTATAGTTTTGACCTTTTGTATTTACTACAATGCTGGTTACTCTACCATTAGTTAAGGTTGCTGTAGCAGTTGCTCCAGTTCCATCGCCTGTAATTTTAACCATGGGAACCTGAGTATAGCCTTCACCATTATTGGTAATATTGATTGACTCAATTTCCCCCTTTGTTAAAACTGCAACAGCTGTAGCTGCAGTTGTAGGATCGGCACCTACAGTTGTTCCTGTTGGAGCACTAAACGTAACATAGGCGGGACGAACTGTTGGAATAGTACTAGGAGTTACAGTGTTTTGTGAAAAAATTGTTCTGATTGTTTGAACACCAAACACATCCTTTTTGTATAGTGTTGGCTGTAAAAGTTGCTGATCTACAGCCAAATCAGCCACACCTATTCTAATTGGAAGACCACTCGCTGTTGTTGGGACAACAAGAGAATACAAACCATTAGCATCAGTAGTACCAGATACTACAGCATCGCCATAGGCAATTTTAATAATTTCTCCTGTACCATTGTAACCGCCTGTATTGATATATGTGTTCATAAAGGTAGTATTAACATCTATCGATGCCGATACAGGAATACTTGCTGCTAATTCTGGCATAGCATTCGTTAAATCAGTTTCATAAGTTATCAATCCTGATACCGTTGTTGTAGATGGACCTGTTAAAGGAAACAATGGAACCTGTGTTGATGCGTTACGAACTGTGGAGGCCGTAATATTAGTAATGATATCAGGTGTTAATTCGGCCACATAACTTACTGATGTATAATTCGCCATACTAATATTTACAGTAACTTTGCCAATCCTTAAATCTCCAAAAACAACCATACCTTGATCATCGGTTTGTTTTGTGGAAACCACGCCCAACTGGCTAGTTGTTACAGTAACACCACTCAAACCATTGGCTTTGACAGACTTCATAAAGCCTGCATTACCTGCATTTATTACATTAACAGTATAGTTAACTATACCGCCAACTCTTGCTAACGAATCTCTTAATCGCTCAAGTTCTTCTTGACCATCAAGAGCATCTTTTTCGGTAAACTCATCTTTTTCGCATGATACGATAGCCGCCCCAACAATTAGGATTGCAGCAAATAGTTTAAAGATTTTTTTCATAATTATATTTTTTGGTTAGTAAAAGTGAAAATCATTTTCTTTAAATAAATTTACTTCAATTTTTTTATTCTAAATCAAACTTTTAACCGTTTTTTTACTCCAAAATATCATACCGACCGTTATTACTTTATTACAGCGAATTCTAAAGTTTAAATTGACAGATTTTGCATGCACAACCTTAAATTTTTATTGAGGTTAAACCTCTTTTAAGCAAATCAAATTATAGAAATAAGAATAAAAAAATCCGTCAATCGATGATTAACGGATTTGAATATGTTTTGCGATGTAAACATCTATCAAAAAATAAGCTTGTACAGATGTAATGAAGAATCAAAAAATATTATAATGTTAGGTGATTCGGAAAGTTTCCGACAAAATCTTAAACCGATGCGCCACTATCAAACAATTACTCCTCAATCTCACTTAATTCTAGCCATCTTAATTCTTTTTCACCAAGTAGGTCGGTTACTTCCTGATATCGACTCGAAATTATATTTAATTCTTCTGAATTTAAAACTTCGCCACTTAATCGACCTTCTATTTCTGATTTTTCTTTTGAAAGGAGTTCAATATCTTTTGAGAGTTGCTCCAACTCTTTCTTTTGGGCAAATGTTAATTTTTTCTTTGTTTGGGCTTTCTGTTGTTCTGGCTTAGATGGCTTTTCAAGACTCTTTTCTTTTGGCCTAGTCTTTTCCTCTTCGATTGTCCAAGCCCTATACTCAGTGTAAGAACCAGGAAATCCGCTAATTTCGCCATCTCCCTCAAAAACCAAAAGTCCATCAACAACTTTATCCATAAAAAAACGGTCGTGCGATACAACTATAACTACTCCAGGAAAACTCTTTAGGTAATCCTCAAGTATGTTTAGTGTGTGAATATCCAAGTCGTTGGTTGGTTCATCGAGGATTAGAAAATTGGGATTACGTATTAAAATTGTAAGTAGATAAAGCCTGCGTTTTTCACCTCCGCTAAGCTTATACACGAATGTGTGCTGCTTTTCGGGCGAGAAAAGAAACATATTCAGGAATTGAGATATGGTGAGCGTTTTTCCATCACCAAGTGTAACAACCTCAGCAATTTCTTTAGCTACATCGATAACCTTTTTATTGTTATCGATATTCATACCCTCCTGACGGTAGTAGCCAACAACCAAAGTACTGCCAGTGTCTACTTCGCCAGAATCGACAGGAATTGCTCCGGTAATTAGGTTTAGGAAAGTAGTTTTACCGGTACCATTTTCGCCAATTATACCTAACTTCTCGAATCGATTAAAAGTGTAGGAGAAATCTTTCAAAATAACTCTTTCGCCAAAACTCTTGTTGAGGTTTTTAACCTCCATAATTTTTTTCCCAAGTCGCGAAGTTCTAACGTTGATTTCAACCTCAGAAGTATCTAACCTTTGCGAAGCTACATCCTTCAATTTATAGTAGGCATCAATCCTGTACTTTGCCTTAGTAGTTCGCGCCTGGGGCATGCGGCGCATCCATTCTGTTTCGCGACGAAGAGTATTTGTGGCCTTATCAACTTCCGAAGTAAAAGCATTGATTCGCTCCTCACGCTTATCGAGAAAATATGAGTAATTACCTTTATAGGTATAAACGTTTTGGTTATCAATTTCTACAATATCGGTACAAACCCTGTCTAGAAAATACCTGTCGTGCGTAACCATTAGTATGGTTTGCTGACCACGTGTTAAAAACTCCTCGAGCCATTCAACCATATCTAAATCCAAATGGTTCGTTGGCTCATCAAGAATTAATATATCTGGTTCGCTTATCAGCGTGGCTGCAAGGGCAACCCTTTTCCGCTGACCACCCGAAAGTTTTGTCACAGGCTGGTTAATGTCATCTAACCTGAGTTTCGATAGAATCTGCTTAGCCTTAACCTCACGTTCCCAAATATTCAGTCTATCCATGGCTTCCATTGAGTGATGGAGCAAATTTTTATCGTCGTTTGCAATAGCCTTTTCGTAATCTCGTATTGTTGAAGAAATTTCATCGTCAGCACCAAAAACATTTTCAAGAATTGTAGCCTTTTCGTTTAACTCAGGATTCTGAGCTAAATACCCTATCTTAATATCATTCCTAAGGGTAACTTTCCCCTTTTCGGCAGTGTCGCACCCCGTAAGGATATTCAAAAGGGTTGATTTTCCTGTTCCATTTTTAGCAATAATTGCTGTGCGCTGATACTGGAAAAGACTTAATGATATATCGCTGAATATAGTTAAATCGCCAAACGATTTGCTTAGGTTTTCTGCTTGAAGATAGATAGTAGCCAATGTGTTCTGTTTTTAATTCGAGGTGCAAAGTTAGCATACTAAAATTAAATGTTGGAGAGAATTTGTGAGTTCGATTGAAGAATCGTGAAATTGGAGTACGAATAGGTAATATTATAATTTACATTGCCTACTTTTATCTACATTTGTTAGTCATCATTTATTATTGTTTAAATGGTATCGAAAAAAGAACTTTATGCTCAGGTAATTGAGTACTTTAGCAAAACACGCCCCATTGCTGAAACAGAACTTGTATATGGAAATGCCTATGAGCTATTGGTAGCTGTAATTCTTAGTGCCCAGTGTACCGATAAGCGGGTAAATATAATAACCCCTCCTTTTTTTGATCGTTTTCCTGATGCTGAAACCTTAGCAGCATCAAATGTCGAAGAGGTTTTTGCTTACATCAAGAGTTGTTCATACCCCAACAACAAGGCAAAACACTTGGTTGGAATGGCCAAAACACTTCAGGCAGAGTTCAATGGAGTTGTTCCTTCCGATGTGGAATTGTTGCAAAAATTACCTGGAGTTGGGCGTAAAACTGCCAATGTAATTGCCTCGGTGGTTTTTAATTTGCCAGCAATGGCCGTGGATACTCACGTTTTTAGGGTGACTAACAGAATAGGGTTAGTTTCAAATGCAAAAACCCCTTTGGCTGTGGAACAGCAACTAGTGCAAAATTTCCCTGAAGACTTACTTCCGAAGGCACATCATTGGTTAATTCTACACGGACGGTATGTTTGTATTGCCCGTAAACCAAAGTGCGAGGAGTGCGGATTAACCAATATTTGTAGAGAATATAAAAAGAATTTGAATGAAAAGTAAAAAAGTTGAAAATTTCATGAAAGGAAAGTACAGCTATGATATCCTCTTTTTTCTAGGATTCATTTTCTTATCCTCTCTTTTTTATAATGGTTTTACTGAGTTTAATGAATTACCCAAAGGAATGCATCAATGGAAGCAGAGTATGCATTTCTCTATAATACAGAATTATATTGATGGTACAGCAGAGTTTTGGCATCCTTCAATGAATAATTTGTTTAATTCAGATAACACGGGGAATCTAATTCTCGAATTCCCAATATTTCATAAAGTTACTGCTCTTATTATTGGTATTTTTCCAAATTTAACTCCATCAATATTTAGGTGGATTATGTTTTTATTAACTTTTTTTGGTTTTTATCACGCTTTCAAGTTGGCATGTTTAACTATAAAAAACAAATTGTTTGCATTCCTATCAGTATTTTTAGTATTTGCTATTCCTGTGGTGGTTTTTTATAGCGCAAATTATTTAATCGACTCAACAGCAATGGCTTTTGGGTTCTCAACAATTTATTTTTTCGAAAAAAATACTCAAAAAACAGGTATAATAAACTCTGTCCTTGGTTTGCTATTCCTAGTCTTGTCTGGTTTGTTACGCCTGCCTGTTCTTATTTTGCCGATATCATATTTTGGAGCACACGTTATTT
>WBUV01000149.1 GCA_008933525.1 Bacteroidales bacterium
GTTCTACTATTCCTTCTAATAGGTACAGTACTTACTCTTGTTATACAATCGTCAAGTGCAACAATGGCATTAACATTAGTCATGTGCAATCAGGGTTGGATTTCCTACGAATTGGGGGCCGCAATGGTTTTAGGAGAAAATATTGGTACAACAGTAACAGCAAATATTGCCGCTTTCGTTGGCAATGTCTCTGCAAAAAGAGCTGCTCGGGCTCATTTAATTTTCAATCTTCTTGGAGTATTCTGGATGCTACTAGTGTTCTATCCATATACAAATGCTATTTCAAAATTTTTAGTTTATAACACAGGCAACTCTCCTTATGATAATCTAAATTCTATTCCTTTTGCACTGAGCATATTTCACACAAGTTTTAACTTAACCAATACTCTCGTTTTAGTGTGGTTTACTCCAATTATTGTCAAAATTGTAACATGGTTAGTTCCTACTAAAAAAGAAGAAGAGGAGGAGTTCAGATTGGTTCATATAAACATAGGATTACTCTCCACAGCAGAACTTTCACTTGTTCAGGCGCATAAGGAGATTATAATTTATGGTAAAAGAACCATAAAAATGTTTGGCTTTGTTAAGGATCTTTTCAATGAAACAAACGATAAAGAGTTCGACAATATCTATCAGAGAATAGAAAAATACGAAGGGATTAGCGACAGGGTTGAGGTGGAAATAGCCACTTACCTTAACAAGGTTTCAACTTACGAACTTAGCGACGAGAGTTCAAAGAAACTTCAGGCAATGTTTCGAATAATTAGTGAAATAGAGTCGGTAGCAGACAGCAATTATGCTTTAGCAAGAACTATGAAGAGAAAACGCGATTCCAAAATTTGGTTTAGCCAAGAAATCCGAAATAACATGAATAGGATGTTCGAACTTCTTGATGAGGCAATAAATATTATGATTCAAAATCTTGAAGCGAACCAAAAAAGTCCATCTATAAATATTGGCCCTGTATACGATGTTGAGGAAAGAATTAACAATTTGCGAGAATTATTAAAAGAAGACCATATAAAGAATGTTGAAGCCAATAAGTATAAATATCAGGCCGGTGTAATTTACAGCGACCTATTCAACGACTGCGAAAAAATGGGCGATTATATTATTAACGTTTCCGAGGCAATTGCAGAAATTGAAAAACCAGTAAAAGCTAAAGGCTAGATTCCTCATAAGTAAAAGAATAAGGCGGTAAATAACCGCCTTATTCTTTTTGTGCATTTGCTCCTGAAACAATTTCAAGTATTTCGTTTGTAATTGCAGCTTGACGCACTTTATTGTAATCTAAAATAAGATTGTTAAGCAACGTGGAGGCGTTCTCTGTCGCTTGATGCATTGCTGTCATTCTTGCGCCATGCTCTGCAGCAGAACTTTCAAGAATAGCAGAGTGAAGTTTGTTTATTAGATAATACGGTAAAAGTTTACTGAGCAAAGCGATGGGTTCGGGCTCAATTATGGGATTATTTATATTCTTGCTAGTGACCGTTTTTGCTTTAGGAATTGGAAGAAGAGTATCAACAACTTGGATTTGTGTAGCCGCATTCTTAAACTTATTGGATACAATCTCTATTCTGTCAATCTTCCCTTGTTTGTACTGTGCAAATAAACTGTCGAACAACTCTCTGGTGTAATCAATTTTGGGTTTATCGATGTAGGCGGGATTAACTTGAACAACTTTTAACTTATTACGCTTTAAAACCTCTTCTCCCTTTTTTCCAAGACAAAAAAAGACAACTTCAACATTATTGTAACGCTGCTGAATACTTTTGTGTGTTTGAATGGCCGTTTTAATTATGTTTGCATTAAAGGCTCCGCACATACTATTGTTGGAAGTAATAAGAACGATTGCTATTCTTCGCAAGTCCTTCCTTTTACTAAAATAAAGATTAGAGTCTTTACTTTTCAAGGAGAATAGTCCTTCCACTAATTGATGTATCTTTTCGTTAAATGGTCGGAACTTAATTAAGCCATTCTGTGCCTTCTTAAACTTTGCCGCCGAAACCATTTTCATGGCACTAGTAATCTTCTTAGTTGAAGACACTGAAGAGATTCTGGTTCGTATTTCTTTAAGATTGGCCATTACAAACGTTACTTATAATTTTTGGCAACTTCTTCGGCTAGATTCGTTAATGAATCGGCAATTTCATCGGTAAATTCTCCAATAGCAACTCTTGCCATTTCCTGTTTTAATGCAATTTGAGCACGATTCAAAAAATCCTTTTCAAATTCTCCAATTTTGGACACAGGAACATTTCGGAGCAAACCCTTTGTTCCACAAAAGATAATTGCAATTTGCTGCTCAACGGGAAGCGGCTGATACTGTCCTTGTTTAAGAATTTCAACATTTTTCGAACCTTTATCTAAAACAGCTAAAGTTGCAGCATCCAAATCGGAACCAAACTTTGAGAATGCCTCTAATTCTCTATATTGTGCTTGATCGAGTTTAAGTGTTCCTGCAACTTTGCGCATAGACTTAATCTGAGCCTTCCCGCCTACTCTCGAAACTGAAATACCAACGTTAATGGCGGGACGCACTCCGCTATTAAACAAATTGGACTCTAAGAATATTTGTCCATCGGTAATAGAAATCACATTGGTAGGAATGTAGGCCGAAACATCACCTGCTTGAGTTTCTATAATCGGCAATGCAGTAAGCGATCCTCCACCTTTAACTAAAGGTTTTAGAACTTCTGGAAGATCGTTCATCCTAGAGGCGATTTCGTCAGAGGCAATAATTTTAGCCGCACGTTCAAGCAGCCTAGAGTGAAGGTAGAAAACATCGCCAGGGTATGCCTCACGTCCGGGAGGGCGACGAAGCAATAGAGACACTTCGCGATACGAAACTGCTTGTTTCGATAAATCATCATAAACAACTAAAGCATGTCTTCCGGTATCTCGAAAATATTCACCAATTGTAGCACCCGCAAATGGTGCATAAAATTGCATTGCTGCCGGGTCGGATGCTGTTGATACAACTATTGTTGTATATTCCATTGCACCATTCTGTTCCAAGATACGTGCAATATTAGCCACGGTTGATCCTTTCTGGCCAATAGCTACATAAATACAATATACAGGATCACCTTTAAGGTAATTATTCCGCTGATTAATTATTGTATCTATTGCGATTGCAGTCTTTCCGGTTTGTCTATCACCAATTATCAACTCTCGCTGACCTCTTCCAATTGGTATCATGGAATCGATAGCCTTTAATCCTGTTTGAAGAGGTTCAGTAACCGGCTGACGGTAAATAACTCCAGGCGCTTTACGTTCAAGGGACAAATTGTATAACTTTCCTGTTATGGGGCCCTTTCCGTCTAGCGGTTCTCCCAAGGTATTAACAACTCTTCCAAGAAGACCATCGCCAACGTTTACTGAAGCAATTTCGCCAAGACTTTTAACTCTATCGCCTTCCTTAACCTTCTCGGTATCGCCAAGTAAAACAACTCCGACATTATCTTCCTCGAGGTTTAAAACGATCCCCTTAATACCCGATTCGAACTCTACCAGTTCATTTGACTTTACTTTGTTTAACCCATAAATGCGAGCAATTCCATCACTAACCTGAAGAACAAATCCTACCTCTTCAAACTTTGTTTTCTGATTAAGGTTTGCAAGCTCGTTTTTAATTAGTTCGGAAATCTCCGAAGGTTTTATTTCTGCCATATACTTAACTTTTACTTAGTTGGATTGGGTTAAGCCAAACGATTTTTTGAACTGCAAAAGTTGACCCGTTACGCTATAATCCATTATTTTTCCCTCAACTATCAATATAAAACCTGCAATTAGTTGTGGTTTAATTGTAACTGTTAGTTCAGTTTTCTTGTTGAAATGCGATTGAATTAAATTGTTAATTGTATTTAACTCATTATCGGTTAAAGGATTAGCGCTTTCTACCTGAACATCAACTATGCCTTTTTTAGAACGGTACAAATCCCTAAAAAGAAGTAAAGAGTTTAACAAATATTCGAACCGCCCTTTTTTAACAATAATGCTTATAAACTCGTAAAAATCAGGATTAATTGAATCTGCAAATACCTTTTTAAGAACATCTACCTTTTTATCAGAAACAATAAGTGGATTATTTATAAGTTCGCTTAACGATTCGGAATCCTTTAAAATATGAATCAAGGTTTGAGCATCGGCATAAAAAACCTCGTCCAATCCACGTTCATTGGAAAATTTAAATAAACCCCTAGCATACCTAATAGCAACTCTTCCGCTATTCATAATATATTTGTTTCCAAAAAATTAATTTTTCGACATCTCCTTGAGCAGCTCATTGATGTAATCGGTTTGCTTTTCGGTGTCGGTAAATTGTTTGCGCAAAATCTTTTCAGAAAGTTCAAGGGCTAGGGATGCAACCGTAACGTATAGTTCCTTTTTTGCAGCCTCCTTTTCTTGTTTGATTATCTCTCGGGCTTTTTCGATCATTTTCTGCGATTCGGCCCGAGCCTCTTCCTTAGCCTCTTCAATTAGTTTTTCTCTAAATGCTTTGGCTTCCTGAAAATCACGTTCTCGTTCAAGCCTTGCTTTCTCCGCAAGTACTCGATTGCTTTCTTGTATTCGGGTCAATTCAGCCCGAGCCTCATCGGCTTGTTTTAATGCTTTAGCAATAGATTCCTCCCTACTCTTTAGACCCAAAAGAATGGGTTTCCACGCAAATTTTCGTAGAATGAAAAGCAGAATGGAAAATGATAGCATTGTCCAAAAAAGCAAACCATAATCAGGGGTTACCAAGCCCATAGCAAATGATTATAGGAATAGAACTAAAGCACAAATAATGATAGCAAAGAAAGCAACACCCTCAATTAGCGCAGCTGAAACAATCATGTTTGCACGAATATCGCCAGCGGCTTCAGGTTGACGAGCAATAGCCTTGAGGGCTGATTCACCAATGCGTCCAATGCCAAGACCTGCTGCAATTGCTGCCATTCCAGCGCCGAATGCAGCACCAACTTTTGCCAACTCAAGGCTTGCCTCTGCGGCCTGTAAAATTATTGATAAGGTTGTCATAATTAAAAATATTTAGTTATTAATGATGTTCTGCTGTTGCCATTCCAATATATATTGCCGAAAGCAAAGTAAATACATAAGCCTGAATAAGTGCAACCAAAAGTTCAAGTACAGTCATAAAAACTGAAAAAAGTATAGATATTGGCGCTGCTACATAGCCAAGCCAAACCTTCATCGCTGCAAATATGAAAATTAGACTCATAAAAACAATTGCCACCATGTGTCCTGCCAAAATATTGGCAAACAAACGGACCATTAATACGAATGGTTTTATAAAGATACCCATTAATTCCACCAAAGGCATTATAGGTATTGGTAACTTCAAAAACCAAGGAACTCCGGGTGCATTGACAATATCCTTCCAGTAATGTCTGTTTCCATTAATGTTAACAACAATAAATGTAAATAAGGCCAAGCCCAATGTAACGGCAATATTCCCAGTAACATTTGCTCCGCCAGGGAAAATAGGAATTAGACCGAGCAAATTTGATATCCAAATAAAGAAAAACATAGTTAGAAGGAAGGGCATAAACCTTATGTGTTTCCTCTCGCCAATTGAGGGAATTGCTATTTCGTTCTTAACAAAAAGGATTATCGGCTCGAACAAATTTTGCAAACCAGTAGGAGCTGCGTTTGGTTTATTTTTATACTTACTTGCAATGGAAATAAATATCCAACACAAAAGGGCACATACAAAAATTACTGTTACTGCATTTTTGGTTAAAGAAAAATCTAAGGGTAGTGGAGAATTATTGTTTATCTCTCCCACTTCAGTCAACTCTACAATTTTTCCTTTGTATTTTCCATCCTTCTCAATTCTAAATCCATTAAATGTTCCATCAGATGAATGAAACTTGCTCGATAAGAAAACATGCAACCCTGAATTTTTACTATAGAGAATAATTGGTAAGGGTATGGAGTAATGATGATGATTTGCCGTAAATATATGCCATTCGAAGGAGTCGCCTATGTGATCGAAGATAAATTCAGTAGCATTAAATTTAGTGTCAGCATGCTCTTTATGAACAACTATGGAATCTGAATGAATAAGACTATATTCACCTGCCCTAACTTGGACAAGTAGATTTGTAAGCAATATAACCAATATCACAAAGCGTTTCATTGGCTAATCAATTTTTCGAATCAATGATTGAATTTCAATTATTTCTTGTAAGAATAGTATAAAATAAGTCACTAAATATACGATAATTATTGGTACAGGTTTTGACTTGAAAGCAACTATTAATATAATAAAAACAAATAAATTAACCATAAACTTCACCATGCTTGAAATCATATATTTGCGAAAAAATATATTCGGCGATTGTTTAAGCAGAGTGTATAAGTTAACTATAAATAAACTATTTATTATTGCAGGTATTAAAGGAATAAATAATAAAAAGAAGGTCAGGTCAAGAGCTGTGCTATAGGTTTTGAATAAAAAAAGGGCCAAAACTATCAATACAACAATAATTGCTGTTCTAAACAGGATTGGCCACAATTTTTTCTTCATATCTTTATTTAGATGATGCTTGATTAATGGGTTCTGCTTTAGATGCTGCCTCGGAAGTACCCATATCGCAGTAGCCAGTAAACTTAGAGCCAGGCTCAATTGCTAACTTACCAACGTAAAGGTCTCCACTAATTTTTGCTGTAGATTTGATAGAAAGCAATTCTTGGACGGTAACCTTACCTTCAACAGTTCCAGAAATATCAGAGTTTTTGCAAGAGATTTCACCTTTAATTTTACCAGTCTCACCAACTACGACTTTGCCTTTGACTGTTAAGTTTCCAATCAATGTTCCATCAATTCTTAAATCACCATTACTATTAATATCTCCATTAATCTCTGTTCCTAAGCCAACTAAATTTATATTGTTGGTGGAAAGTTCGTTTTCATTAATCTTTGCCATTACTTGTATGTTTAGGTTTATTATTATTGATCAAAAAAAGCAAATTTATAAAAACCTATTTGCTATCAAAATTTTTAACATCTAAATCGTTCTCTTTTGTTTCAATAAATTCGATATCAGGGAGTTCTTCATCATCTGGATTTTCCTCCCAGCTCCATTTATGCTTTAATGGTCCTTGGTTTCTATAATATACTGAAGCAATAAATCCACAAATTGTACCGAAAAGATGAAACTCCCAAGAAATTCTTGGATAAATCGGAAAAATACCCCAGATTAGACCTCCATACAAAAACACGACCAACAAAGAAATTGCCATTAATCTTATATCGCGACGAATAATACCACTAAAAAACAGAAATGATGCTATTCCATAAATTAAACCACTTGCTCCAATATGATAGCTCTGTCGGGCTCCTAACCAAACTAAAATTCCACTGGCAATCCATATAAATAATATAACTCTGTACGACAAATCTCTATAAAAATAAATTAAACCCATAGTTAAAATAAAAAAAGATATAGAGTTTGAGATTAGGTGATTAAAGTCAGAGTGAATAAATACCGAAAATACTATACCAATTAAGC
>WBUV01000150.1 GCA_008933525.1 Bacteroidales bacterium
CATTTGAGGGTTGGCGCATTTTATATCATTCAAGTCGAAAATATCGATTAATGGGGAATCGATAGTCTCGGTTCCAATTGGCACGATAGATAAGTGGTTTCTGATAATTGCGCATGGTTGCTGATTCATATCCCTGTCTGGTAAATTTGGGTATATTACAGCGTTGCCGCCATTCTCTATATAGTCAACAACGGTTTGTTGGTCAGAGGCATTCATCTCGTCGGTACTGAAAAGCCAAACCTGTTTGTATTTGCTTAATTCATTACCACTGGATTTTGTTAAATCCACCATATCGTAGTCGATATTCAAGATTTGAAGTGCTTTTAGAAGCCCATCGAAGTATGCAGGGCGACGTATTGTGGAGTAGTTAAAGTTTATACTGCTATTTCCTTCCTCGGGACGTTCCAACTCTGTGGCGTAGTATGGAGGATAAAAAAGTACGCAAACCTCAGCCTTTCGTTCCGAGTTAACAATAATATCCTCGCTATTCTTAATTACTTTGTTCATCCTTTGGAGCAGAGTGAATGCACTGGTTCTTTCGCCATCAACGTTTAAAGGAGTAAACCAGTAGAATGTTTTCCCAGAATAACCTTTTTTATTTGGATTTTTGCCTTGCGAGAACATATAGTAATTCCAACCCACAAGTCCATTTGCAATGCTTGCTTTGTAGAATAGTTCCATTTCGCAGTTGTTGGTTACAACGTGAAACTCGCGAGAGCCACTTTGGAATTCAGCAGCAAATAGTGGCTTGTTTTTTTGAACAGCTTTAGTAATATCGTTTATAATCCTATCGTCGTGCATATTTTTGTACGACTGATACTCAGGAATGTGATCTACTCCGAAAAGAATATCGCTTTTTTCTCCAAATAGTTCATCGTACATTGTAATGTTTACTGGGAATTCGTAGCCGCTTCCGTAAATCCAGCCCGGAAGGTTATGATACATTGGTACCGTAACCCCTTTACTTCGGGCTAGTTTATAGAGTCCTAGTAAATAATCTGCGTAGTATTTGCGCCAAAAGCAGTGCCAGTCGTAATCGCGGCTTCTGTCACCTTTTGAGGTATATGCTTGTTTTCCATCGGGTGGAAGTAGTATCTCCGTAAACTTTTGATAAGATGTTCCCCATGAGGAGTTTACATTTCCGATGTTTTTGTATTTTGACTCTATAAACTCTACAAACCTATGGTGTACTTCTTCGTTATAATCGGCCTGATGGGCTAACCATGAAAATACCCCGATTTCGTTGCATAGTTGCATCATTATAATTGGGCCACCAGCTGCAATTTCATTCTGACTAATAATAGGCATTATCTGATTGTACCATTCAGCAACTTTGCTCTGGTATGCTTTGAAAAATAGGCTAATACCATCGCTATAAACGGATTGACCCTTGCTGTTGTGCATTCGAATATCGGGTTCGTGTTGGTTTAAGAACCAGTCGGGAAGTCCAGCACCTCGGTATTCGGCCAGAATGAAAGGACCTGGTTTAACTATGCACATCAAACCATACTCCTTGCACTTATTAATCCAGCCAATTAGGTTGCGTTCGGGCAATGTTTTCCCAGTAAAGTCAAATAAGCCTTCTTCTGGCTCGTGCCATGCCCAGGGAACGTACGAACTAACACAGCTTAGCCCAGCATCTTTGGCCGCTTTCAAATGCTTATCCCAAAGTTTATGGCTAATTCTGAAGTAGTGAATTTCTCCAGAATTCAAAAAAACTTTTTTATCGTTTAGATAAAAGTTGCTATTCTTTACTGTAAATGTCATTTTTTCTATCTCCGTTTAAATAGTCTGTAAAATAATCTCAAACACTAAAAATGGTTATGCAGTAATTTGTTCGTTATTGCGATCTTTCAATAGCTGTTTTATTTCTATTGACCTTTTTTCTGTAAGCGAATACCTGTAAATGAAAATTAATGAAATAATACTAAGTAGAATAGGAAGTCCAATCTCAATAATTCGCATTAATAGTAGGGTGTAAGGTGGCTGTTCTGTGAGTTTTGGTAGTTGAGTTTTTACGGTATCAATCTTTAAGGTGAGCTCTTCAAGTGACGAAGAGTTCATGCTTAAAATAGTGTTGTTAATGCTACTCATTTCTTGAGAAATTGACTCATAATGAGTTTTACTCTGCTTAGCCTCCTTTAGCTTTGACTCAAAGTGGTTTAAAAGATCCAAGGAGTACATTTTTGCCTTCTCAATTTTTATCACTAACGCTGCGTTAGAGAAATTGATAAATAATGAATCTGATAGTTCAGTGTTCGACTTTATTCCTTGTAACAATTTTATTTCGGAGTTTAATTCTGTAATAGAATTATCTATAGACTCTGAGATTGACCTTAATTTATTGTCAGGAACAAGTAAACTTCGTTCACCTTCTTTTTTAGTTACTTCTTTGCTTAAGTATTTACGATATTCATTCGCTTCCTTAAGCGACTCATTCATGTGTTTTTCAATCTCAGGCAGCAATGCATAGTCTTTGCCGCTGGAATGGCTTTGTTTGCTCCAAAATTGAGTTTGACTTTGTAGTTCGTTGATACTACCCTGTATATGATCGACCTTAATAACCTGAGTCTCGTTGAACATTGTTAGGACTATAAGAGCACCGGAAACAAAGCTGGCAAATGCGGTACCGAGCTTTATGAACCACCAAAAGATAGAGTAAAAACTACCCTCGGAGCGATAACCAACTTTTAGTTCGTTCTCATCGCAAATATCACCAACCATCGATGAGCCCAACGTAAAGAAGAACAGCATGCCAGCCGATAAAAGAACCGTGGGTATTACAATGAGATAAGGATGATTAGGGTTATAACATAGTATTTTGGAAAATTGAGCCAAAGCCATTAGTCCTATTGCTATAATAAGCGTATTTCTTTTGCCAAGTTTTGGGCTAATCCAGTTTAACGGAAAAACAGCTAAAACACCTGTTATTGCCCAAATAGTTCCGTTAATTCCAAGTAATGTTGCTCCTGCGGCTTTATCGCCTCCAAACACATAGAAAATAGGTATGTAGGAGCCCAGTAGTTGTACAAAGTTGAAGCCCATTGCTAGGGTGAAGATAGAAAGTGTAAGGTAAATGAAGTTCTTGTTTGTACCAACCAACTTCATATCTTTCCAGAAATGAGTTTTTTTGTGTTTGGATGCTTTTGCAAAACCAGGTTCTTTAAGGCTAAAAAACCACCATAAGGAAAGTGGAACTAATATTGCTGCAATCATTATTGATACGTACCTCATTCCATCGGCTTCGTTTCCTCCGGTGCCCTTAAATACATCCATATTGGCTAACTTAAAGAGCCAAGGTGTGCTCATTGCAAAAATATTGCCGAAGAAACTTTTTGCGCTAAAAAGCCTTGTGCGGGCGTGATAATCGGTAGTTGATTCAATGCCAAGTGCACCATGCGAAATTTCGAAGATGTTTACAGCCGTGAAAAACAGCAACAATGCTACTAAAATGTATACAAGTTGAAAGGCTTGGAAACCGGATTCGCTTGGGAACCACGCTTGTACTATTTCGCCTTTTGGAATCCACCACATTATAACAAAAAAGAACGCAGTAAGCAATCCTCCAATTAAAAGGTATGGACGGCGGCGCCCCCAGCGTGTTCTTGTGTTATCTGAAATATGACCAATTATGGGATCGGAAAATGCATCCCATAGTCGAGGTATAATAAGAATAAGACCAAGCCAAAATGCACTCAAACCAAGGCTTATATTTCCCATTAAACCAACCAGTATACCTGCAATATTAAAAAGAGCAATAGGGATAATTCCTCCAGTTCCGTATGCCGCAAGTACCGATAATGGTAATCGCTCTTTATTCTCTTTTGTTTCTTGATTTATGTTATCCATTTTTCGATTTTTAGTAGGTTATCACTACTTTGGCTGGAATTGATTTTACTTGGATTTCGCTGTTCGTAAAAGACTCGATGCTTTCTCCATTTATTTTAACCATTGATGGTAGTTTATTCCCGTTAAAGTTTTTAATCTTTATTCCGTTTTCAGGCAGTTGCAAATTTCCGTAAATGGCAAGCGTATACCTATTGTCGTTTTTTTGAATTGAATACGATACCTCGCCATAGTATGTGGGTAGATTTTCTACGGACATTCCATTTTCTGAATTAATCCAGTCTGGATAAAGCGCAGCACCAAGAACAAGGGATTTATCTTCTTCATCCTCGTATACAAACATTGTTCTAATGGCATTAATAAAATCACTGCCAACCCATGTGTGAGGCATATCTCCAATGAATTTTGGTGTACGATAATTGTTCCAAACAACCTCAGCCCAATGATACCAACCATGTGGGCGTTGATTATTTAGAAAATAGTCGATTAATTCATGTGCTTTTTCAGGTTCATTGAGCATTATAAAGGACCCAATAATTCTATTTTCGTAAGGTGTGTAATTTTCCCACTCCAGTTTCCCATCTCTTCTGTTTTTGAAAAATTCGTAGTATTTATCGAAGGTGTTGTAGATTTCAGGTTTTGGCAAATTTGCAAACTCGTTACAAGGAGTGAGCGATATGGTTGTGGAAGTTGCATCAAAATCGCCTAGTTCGGCACAACCAGGTATATAGCTGATGTTATGGTTTCTCATTGCCAAACGTATGGAGTTGTATAGGTTTTGGCTAAAGGTTTCGCGTAGGTTGTTTATGTGTTCGAAATTTTCTTTTTCTCCTAAAATTCGCTGAATTTCTGCAGCATCTTTAAGCCCTTTTATGGTGAAAAAGTTATCCCAGTAGGAGTGCATTGGTTTTGCGGAATAGCCTTCGTGACTAATGGATTCTGGAACTAGACCATACAATGATCTTATGCTATCGTTGCCATTCTTGTAATAGTCGGTGGACCGTTGGGCAATTAGCGATTCTATATAGTCAACAACTTTTAGTATTTGCCTATTTTTATCTCGTAAAAATGCAGTATCCTTTGTGAAGTTGAAGTATTCTCTAATGAGATAGATGTATTCGCCGTGACTATCGTTTTCTGGTACAGGGTCTGGTCCTCTAAAATCGACTACACACGGAACTTTGCCATCCTCAAAAAGGTAAAGGCTATACCAATCAATAAATTCCTTTACTTCTTTTACGATTCCCGATTTTAGAAGTGCCGAAGATGTTAATGCTCCATCGCGAATCCAACTTCTATCGTAGGAGCGTGAACCGGGCTGAATGCCAGTCTTGTCGCGGTTAATTAAAATGTATGCAAGGTTTGCACGGTAAGTTTTTACAATTCTATTGGCCGATTCTGGGAGGTTGAATTTAACATGGTTAATTTCATTTTTCCAGAAGTTTGCCGATGTGTTAAACCCTGTTTCCATTTCTTTTATCTCATTATCGCTAAAAGTGCTGGTGTGGTTGTGAAAAGGAATGGCTAACAGGATTTGTTTTTCGTCATTGGGATTAAGCTGCAGAGAGTATCGGATAGCTCCGTTGGCAAGTCCTGCGGGGTCGAATGCTTGTTTGTTGTTAGTAAGACTATTGTTCCTAATAAAATCAACAATGTTTCCTTCATCAAAAGTTGATGCAGTAAATGAGGTGTGATTTTGCGGAGAGAATATAATTTTGTCGTCAACACCAATAGTTTTCGTGTCAATTTCTTTAATCTCATTAATCTTTCCAACTCCACCAATAGTGTTTAGGAATTGATAGTAAGGGTTTACTTGGTAAGGACGTATAAGTAGGTAAAGTTCAATATTCTTAGGTTTTGCAGATTGATTTTTGAACGAGTAGCGAACTAAAAGCACTGAGTTTTTATTTGCTTCGCCTATGGCTGTTATTGCGGTTGTAAATTCTACGTTGCTAAATTGCCAATTTACTTTTGGTATTACTGATGCTTGGTTCAGATTATCTATACCTTCTAGCGTTTGGCTTGCATTAACATTGCTCCAGTTAAAGAGCGTATCGTTTAACTTAACCATTGGTTCAATGGAAAAAGTCGCTTTTTCCACTTCAACCATTCCGTCTTCATTTATAAGGGCTTCCTTTGTGTCGTTGTTTAAGCCAGTAATAGTCCAGTACGATGCTCCTTTGGAAAAGTAACGAGGATAGTCACCATTCGCTGATTTTTCTGAAATATATGAGATGAAATTGTTTTTGGTATTGGAACTATTGATGTCTAAGAACTTAATATCGGAAATCCCAACTTTTCCAACTAACTGAATCTTTACAAACTGACATTCTGCCTCGGGTAAACGAATAAAACTTTTATTCGATTTGTTGTTTTTTACAGAGTAAGATTTTTCCCAATCTTTACCATTTTCGGAAAGAAGAATGTCGAACGACTTGGGTATAAATCCTTTTACCCAGGATATTTCCAAACCACCAAATTCGCGCAGAGTTTTAAAATCGATGGTGATTTCTTCATTTTTGTCTCCTTTACTTAGCCAATATGTATCATAGGAATTGTCCAAAGTAAGGTTTGGCGTTTTCTTTTTTGTGAACGACGATGCCGTTGCGCTTGGAGTAGGATAGATGTTCGTTTCTGCGGGTAATGGTCTAAACTCGAGACTGTCGAGCCAAATTGTTCCTTTTCCACCAACAAACGAAGCTATAGTGAATTCAATTCTGCTAATACGTTGTAATTTTTGGTTTGAGGTTGGTCCCCATGCAAAAGAAATATGTCTTTGTTTAATACGAATTTTCTTCCAGTTGGTAGGGAAGGCGTAGTTCTGGTTGTTTTGCCACCAAACATTATTTCCAGTGCTATCAATAAATTTTATTTCGAAATTGTTTGAAGGTGAAAGCCCTTTAATGTAGAAACTGAACTCGTAGTTTTCAGGTAAATCAATCGATATGAATTTCTGAATTCCTCCGTAACCAGTACCTTTGGTAAAATCGTAATCAAATCGAAGCGATTTGCCCTGAATTCCTTTATCAACAGTCAGATTTACATTAACACCATCGGATTTAATAAAGTTCCAGTTGGCATTGCTTTCAAAGTTATCGATTAGTTGCGTTTGAGTTTTTCCAATTAAGGGGATGACTATAATGATGGATAATATAAATAATGATTTGTATAATAGTGAATTATGTTCATTTTTGCTCCTGTGCTTTGTGGAGCCAATTGAGAAATGTTGGCAAAAAAAAGAATTCATAATTTTCATTTTATAAAAGATTGAAAACGAGTACTATTCTGCAGTGTCGAGCCAGCCACCTTTAAATCCTGCCTTTTTTAGTCCGGTAACTATGTATTTGTTCTTTTTCATTAGGTTCCAAATTAACTCGGTTTGATAGTTTTCGAGTTGAATCAAAATTGGGCCTTGGTCAATTCCTAGGTAATCGTGGTCAAACCAACCATTGGGCGTTTTGGGTGAAATAAAAGTTGGGTTAAATGCATCCTTAAAGCCATATTCTCCATAAATATTTTCGCCATATGTGTTTTTCATTGCTTTTAGTGCAGCAATGCATTCTTGTGGTGCAAAAGGAATTGAGCCGCCTGCTGCTGTTGGTGCAATTGTACCATCATCCTCAATATATCTTACGGATGCTCCCCTTGCTCGGTACGAATAGAACTGTAC
>WBUV01000151.1 GCA_008933525.1 Bacteroidales bacterium
GATATTCTTTGGCTCGATGGTGGATGGGTTCGACCTGAATGGAGTCTTACCGACGAATCGCGTCCTTGGTTAGGATGTAAAGGATGGATTCAGGATATCAATATGCCAAAAATTGCCAGCATGGCAAGAAAAAATAATCCAAACTTATTGATTGTTGACAGATCGGTTCACGGAATGTATGAGAATTACAGAACACCCGAGAAACAAGTACCAGACACAATCCTACCCTACCCATGGGAAACCTGCATGACAATGGGAAACTCTTGGTCGTATGTAGAAAGTGATGTTTATAAGTCTACAAATACGCTTATTCATATGCTTATTGACATTGTGTCGAAAGGTGGAAATTTCTTGCTCAACGTTGGGCCATCGCCACTAGGAACGCTACCCGAGCCTGCAATAGTTAGAATGAAAGAGATTGGAAAATGGATGAAAATCAACGGAAATGCAATCTACTCAACTCGACCAGTCTATCCCTACAAACAGGATAAAATGCGATTCACACAGTCAAAAAATGGCACTATTTACGCCCTTTATCTACTTGATGAGAACGAACCACTACCCAACACCATTAAACTTGAAAAAACAAACTTTAAATTAAATTCCGCTGCAATTCTAGGCTCAAGTACAAAGTTAAAACTCAAACAGAGTAATTATGGTTACGAATTAACCCTCCCTCAATCCGTTATCAAAAGCAATCAAATTAAACATGCCATTGTATTCGAAATAAAATAGTCCAGAATGAATATCTGTTTAAAAATCATCACCTTTTTAGTTTGCGTTACATTACTTTCCAACGTAAATGCGCAATCGTACCAATATCCCTTTCAAAATCCGGATTTGCCCTTGGAGGAACGATTGAACGATATCATATCCCGTTTAACATTAGATGAAAAGGTGCTTTTGATGCAACACAATGCACCAGCAATTGAAATACTTGGTATTCCTGCCTATAATTGGTGGAACGAGGCACTACACGGAGTTGCCCGCACCAAGGAGTATGTAACTGTATTCCCTCAAGCAATAGGATTGGCTGCAACATTCAACCCTGATGGATTGCAAAAAACTTTCGAAATTATCTCAACCGAAGGTAGAGCAATTTTCAATGATGATTTTAAGAATGGAAAAACTGGAGAAAACTACAGAGGTTTAACCTACTGGACTCCCAATATCAATATTTTCCGCGATCCTCGCTGGGGTAGAGGTCAAGAAACCTATGGCGAAGACCCTTACCTTACCTCAATAATGGGTGGTGCAATGGTTCGTGGGCTTGAGGGTGATAATCCTAAATACCTAAAAGCAGTTGCTTGTGCCAAGCATTTTGCAGTCCACAGTGGTCCCGAGCATAATAGGCATTCCTTCAACGTAAACGTTTCGGCTTACGATTTATGGGACACATATCTACCTGCGTTTAGACACCTTGTTGTTAAAGAAAAAGTGCATGGTGTTATGTGTGCATACAATAGATTTGCTGGCACTCCGTGCTGTGCAAACGATACGTTGCTAAATAATATTCTTAGAGAAAAATGGGGTTTCGATGGTTATGTTACAACTGATTGCTGGGCAATATCTGATTTCCTGAATTTCCACAACACCCATTCCTCTGAAATTGAAGCAATAAGCGACGCTCTACTCTCGGGCTCCGACTTAGAGTGCGGCTCGCTATACCATAAATTGATTGATGCCGTAAAATCGGGAAGTATTACAGAAAATCAAGTGGATGTATCTTTAAAGAGATTGCTTAAAATACAATTTCAACTTGGGATCTATGACCCACAGGAAAGGGTTCCTTTTGCTAGCATAGACCGTTCCAAACTTGATTGTGCTGAGCACAAACAGCACGCTTACTTAATGGCTCAACAATCCATTGTTCTTCTCAAGAACTCAAATATGACACTCCCCTTGGATGAAAACAAGGTTAAACATATTGCAATTATTGGCCCTAATGCCCATAATCCTAAAACTCTACTCGCTAACTATAACGGAATACCCTCATCTAGCACAACTCCATATCAAAGTTTATTAAACAGATATGGCAATAAATTGAGAATAACGTTCTACCAGGGTGTTGGAATTGTTGACACATTAAGAAATTCTCCCTCATTTTCAGAGATATCAAAAGGTGTTAGTGATGCCGATATAATCCTATTCGTTGGAGGAATTTCGGCCGATTACGAAGGTGAGGCTGGCGACGCTGGAGCAGGTGGTTACTATGGTTTTGCAAGTGGAGATAGAACCACCATGGCTTTGCCAAAAATTCAAACTGAACTGCTAAAGGAATTGAGAAAGGTCAATCGTCCAATAGTGCTCATAAATATGTCGGGCTCTGCGATTAGTTTTGAATGGGAAAGTCAAAATGTTGATGCAATCCTTCAGGCTTGGTATGGAGGACAATCGGCTGGTGATGCAATAGTTGATGTACTATTTGGGAAGTACAATCCTGCAGGTCGAATGCCCATTACAACCTATAAAAGCGATGCGGATTTACCCGATTTTGAAGACTATTCAATGGAAAATCGTACATATAGGTATTATAAAGGTGAGGTCAGATATCCTTTTGGTTATGGACTCAGCTATGCAGAATTTGCCTATTCAAACCTAAAGTTTACTAAAGTAATTAATACGGGTAATAATATAGAGGTTGAAGTAGAGGTTCAAAATATGGGGAAAATATCTGGCGACGAAGTTGTCCAAATCTACATATCACATATAAATAGTACTACACCTACACCCATATGCGCCCTCAAGGCTTTTAAAAGGGTGTCATTGGACCAAGGTGAAAAACAGAAAGTTTTATTTCTTCTTACTCCCACAGATTTAGCAAAGGTTGATTTAAACGGAAAGTCTGAGGAAAGTTCTGGAAAGATTAATATTTTTGTTGGAGGCGGTCAACCAAAATATGCGAATGGATTAAGCGATACATTAACAGTAAGCGGAAATCCCGTCATAATAAAATAAGAATAATCAATTTAAAAATATGAAATGTCCATGTAAGGAATTACACCAAATGTAATGATTAATGTATGGACATTCCATGTGAGCAAACACAAACTGAGAAACAAAAATTTGCGTAATTACAAATCTGTTACTTAATAATTTTAAACACATGAATATAGTTATTACAGGCGCATCTAGAGGAATTGGGTTTGAAGTAGCACGCCTATTTGCAGCCCGCGAAAACAACAATATTGTTGCCATTGCTCGTAGCGAGCAAAAACTAAAAGATTTAAAAAATGCTTGTATTAAAGAAAATATACAGGCGCACCTCTACCCTATTGTATTTGACTTGGAGCAAATAGACCAAATAGGTAAAACTTTAATTCCTCAAATAAAACAGCATATTGGTATGGTGGATATTCTTATCAACAACGCTGGTTTCCTAATCAATAAACCATTTGAGCAACTTACCTCCGATGACATTGATAGAATGACAAAAGTAAACTACATATCTGCCGTAAATCTCACAAAAGAATTAATGCATTCAATGAGTCAGGGCGGACATATTGTTAATATAAGCAGTATGGGAGGCTTTCAGGGAAGCCAAAAATTTAGTGGATTATCGGTTTATGCATCAAGTAAAGCAGCTCTTGCCTCAATAACAGAATGCCTTGCAGAAGAATACAAGCAGAAGGGTATTAGTATTAATTGCCTTGCTCTCGGTGCAACCGATACAGAAATGCTCCGACAGGCTTTCCCGGGCTATAAGGCTCCAATAAATGCAGTAGAAATGGCCGAATTTATTGTCGATTTTGCAATTAATGGAAAGAAGTACTTTAACGGGAAAATACTACCCGTAACAACTTCAAATCCTTAGAATTCTGATTCCTTATGTTCTATACTAAAAAAAGGAGCCTTTTGGCTCCTTTTCCTTTTTTTATGTGATGATTATCTGTATTCCCTAGGCATTACTTCGCCTTTAAGAACCATAAGACCATTCATTGCTAAAGCTTGCATCTCATCCTCACCAGGATAAACTGCTACTGGAGCAATAAAGCCTACCATCTCCTTTACATATTCCACTAAATCGCCGTTGTGAGCAATACCTCCAGTAAGAATGATAACATCAACTTTACCTTTCAAGGTTCCTGCCATTGCTGCAATTGCCTTACCAATGTTGTAAGACATTGCATCCTGTAGCAACTTTGCTTTAGCATCGCCACTACGAGCCTTTAACTCAATTTCGTAAGCATCGTTGGTTCCTGCGTGAGCCACTAAACCACCTTTACCGGTTAGCATCTTCTTCACCTCGTCGTAAGTTACCTCACCGCTGAAGCAAAGTTTTGCTAACTGACCAGCAGGAATTGTTCCTGCACGCTCTGGTGAAAATGGACCATCGCCATCAAGCGCATTGTTAACATCAACAACACGTCCCTGACGGTGAGCACCAACAGAAATACCGCCGCCCAAGTGAGCTACGATGATATTCATCTCCTCGTACTTTCTATCGAGCGATTTTGCGTGTAAACGCGCAATGGCTTTCTGGTTAAGTGCATGGAAAATTGACACACGCTTGAACTTTGGATGACCGGCAATACGAGCCACCTCATCCATTTCGTCAACCACAACAGGGTCGGCAATGTAAGCCTTAGCCGATGGTAACGATTGTGCAATATCATCGGCAATTAATGCGCCCAAGTTGCTGGCATGCTCGCCCATAATGCTATTCCTAAGATCGTTTTTCATCTGCTCGTTCACTTCGTAAACGCCAGACTCAATTGGCTTAAGCAAACCACCACGGCCAACAATGGCAGAAATCTTGTTTACATCGATTCCAGCCTCTTTTAACTCTCTTAGGATAATCTCCTTACGAAAGCCAAACTGATCGGTAATAGTTTTAAATTGGGCTATTTCCTCGGCAGTATGCTTAATGTTCTTAAGAAATACAGATTTGTTGTTTCGGTAAACAGCAATTTTGGTTGATGTAGAACCAGGGTTAATTGCCAGTACTTTGAACTCTTCCATTCTCTATTTTATGTGGTTTTAAATTATTTTGCAGCGTTAGCAGCTAATGCAATTGAGTACATCTTTGATTTAACACTGTCGCCACGCGATGTTAGTACGCAAGGTACTTTTGCGCCCATAACCATTGCACCAAGTTCTCCGTTAGCAAGTTTTGTACAAGCCTTAAAGAATACGTTGCCCGATTCAATATTTGGGAAAAGGATACAATCGGCATCGCCAGCAACACCACCACCAACTTTCTTAATCTCAGCAGATTCTTTGTCAATAGCAACATCCAAAGCCAAAGGACCATCAACAACAGCACCTTTGATTTGACCACGATCGGCCATTTTTGAAATAATTGCAGCATCAACACAAGCTTGCATACCTGCCGACATTTGCTCAGTTGCAGCATTCAAAGCAACCTTTGGTTTTTCAATACCCAAAGAGTGTGCAGTTTGAATTAGGTAGTTAGTAATTGCAATTTTTTGATTCAAGTCTGGAGCAGGAATAATAGCAACATCACCAACAACTAATAGTTTATGGTAAGTTGGAACCTGAACAACAGTAACGTGAGTTAAAACAGCTTTTGGAGGAAGTAATCCTTTTTCCTTATCCAAAATAGCACGCATATACTTATCGGTACTAACAAGACCCTTCATAAGAACATCGCCTTCGCCATTGTTGATAAGTTCAACCGCTTTGCGGGCAGCTTTCATCTCATCGGCTTCTTGAACAATTTTAAATTTGCTAGGATCGATATTGTGCTCAGCACAAACTTTCTTCATTGTTGCCTCATCACAAACCAAAGTAGCTTCAACAATACCCATATCTACAGCCATACTAACTGCCTCTATGGTGTGAGCGTCGTTTGCAAAAGCAGCAACCAAGCGTTTGCGTGGTTTGCTACGAAGAATATCGAAAAGTTGATCTAATTTTTCTACTTTCATGGTATTGGTCTACTAATTATTTATCAATAAAATATGGAATCAATTACTTTTTAGCTTTAACAATACTTGCAGTATCGGTAGCAATTACTAACTCCTCATTCGTAGTAATAGCCATTACTTTAACTTTAGAATTAGGTTTGGTTAGTAACTTGTCTTTGCCACGAACACCCTTATTTGCATCAACATCAAAGTCGATACCCATAAAATCAAGAGCACATGATACTTTTTCGCGTAAAATGCTATCATTCTCGCCAATACCGCCAGTGAAAATTACGATATCAACACCATCCATTGCAGCAGCATAGGAGCCAACATATTTTTTAACGCGATAGTAATACATATCCAAAGCAAGTTGAGCACGCTCGTTACCTTCTGCAGCTGCATTCTCTAGGTCGCGCATATCCGATGATAAACCAGAAATACCGCAAACACCGCTCTTCTTGTTAATTACATCATTAACCTGCTTAATGCTAAGGTTTTCCTTCTCAGCAATGTAAAGTAGAATACCAGCATCGAGGTCACCGCTACGAGTACCCATAATCAACCCTTCAACAGGAGTGAAACCCATAGAGGTATCAACTGATTTTCCGTTCTGAATAGCAGCAATTGATGCACCGTTGCCAAGGTGGCAGGTAATAATTTTTTGAGTGTTGAAATCAACACCAAGAATTTTACATGCTTTTTGAGCAACAAACTTATGACTTGTACCATGGAAACCATATCTGCGGATTTTGTAGTTCTCGTAGTACTCATATGGCAAAGCGTATAAATAAGCGTGCTTTGGCATTGATTGGTGGAAAGATGTATCGAATACAGCAACCTGAGGAACACCTGGAAGTAATTTTTCCATAGATGTAATACCCTTTAAGTTTGCAGGGTTGTGAAGTGGAGCAAGCTCAATACATTTCTCAATTTCGCTCTTTACGTGATCAGTCACCAAACTGCTAGTAGTAAAGAATTCACCTCCATGAGCAACACGATGACCTACTGCCTTAATTTCATTTAAACTAGATATTACACCGTGGTTTTTATCAACAACTGCCTCCAGAATTAGATTAATACCAACAGTGTGATCAGGAATATTGGTAACAGTCTCGTACCTATCCTTACCTTCTGGTTTATGGGTTAGAATTGCATCGGTAAAACCGACACGTTCAACAAGCCCTTTTGCTAATAGTTGGCTTTCGTCGGCCATGTTAATTAGCTGGTACTTTATTGATGAGCTTCCGCAGTTTAAAACAAGTACAATCATTTGATTAGTATTTTGATTATCAGATAATTAAATTAGTTTTATGAAACAATGCAAAATTAGCATAAAAAGCTGTGTATTACAAAGCTAAAGAATGCTTATAGAACATATAAATAGTTGATTTTTAATGTAACTTTTTACAAAGATATTCTCAACTTGCAGATTATCAATATATATGAAAATAAAATGTTTTTCAACAGTTTAACCTTCAATACCCTATATTACTTTTCAAATGAGCCACTACAAATAAATCTATAGTCATAAAAAAAAATCATACAAATTATTTTTCTT
>WBUV01000538.1 GCA_008933525.1 Bacteroidales bacterium
AAATAACTAGCCCTCTTCAACAAAACCTGTTTTTTAGCCATATCGCCCTGAAGTGATACCAGCTTGAAATCCATGTTATTATTAATATCGAAAGGACTTACAATTGAATGAAGCAGAACACACTTTGCGCTATAGAATCGATATTTGATTTTAGAACAATTGGTTCACCGGACTCCAACCCAATTTGCAATCGCAAAAGGTTATACCCCATTTCAACCTGACGCTCTGTAGATTTCATTGCATTATCGACAGATTTAAGCATAATGGAGAGTTTTTTTTCGTCGGTTTGTTCCAGCAATCCAGCATTAACAAGATTTCGAGTTTTCTCGTAAATTACTTGGGCATTTGCCTTATTCTCCTTTATGGTTTCAAGAATTCTTTCGCTGGCCAAAACCATGTAGTATGCCTGAATTACTTGCTCCTTAACTGTAATCTCGTCCTTAATGTAACTTTGTTCTGAAAGCGTTTTTGCTAGGTTGGACATTTGAATACCAACATAGTAACCTCCGTTAAATACTAACTGCGTGGCACTAAGTTTAAAATTACTGGTTGGGTTAAATTCAATAACCACCGGTGGCGCCATATCGCTTAACTTAAGTTCTGCCTCGGCACCAAGAAAATTTGAGTAATCGACCGATGCACTAATTTGTGGAAGTCCCTGCGATATGGTCTCCTTCAACTTCTGACTCGATTTGTCAATTGAAAACCGAGAATTAATCAAGGTTCTGTTATGCTTAACAGCGAAGTTAACAGCGCTATCAAGCGATAAAGCAAGTTGGTTCACTTCCTGAGCTTGGAGCGAAATTGAACCCAAACAAAAAGCCCCGATAAATGCGTTTTTAAGATACCCGTTTAATTTGTTTCCATTCATTGATTTATGTATTGAAAGTTGTTTATATAGTTCCCTTATAACTGTTTACAATATCAACAGTTGACATTGTCAATTATTTAAATAAAAAAATTATAGATTTATAGCATTATTTTTCATGTGCATCACTATCCTATTAAAGGTATTTAAATCATCTTCGGATAATCCCTTGTTTATATCACTGAGCATATCCTCACCAATTTTATAGTAAACCTTAAGCGCATGATCACCAAACTTTGTTATCATCAAGTAGTTCTTCCTACGATCATTTTTGTCCACTACGCGTCGTATCAAATTTTTCTCCTCTAAAGTATCTATTATCCTTAGTATGGCAGACTTGTCCTTGCCCATAATTTCAGCCAAATCTTTCTGAATAACCTCTTCCTCCTTCATGCTTATTGCTCTAAGCAATGCGAACTGCTCATGTGCTATTTTAATTGAATCATCCTCAAGTTCACTTATACGATTCTTGAAAATCCTAATAATTTCACGCATTAGGTTACTTAATTCGAAATGTGAATGGTTAGCACTTTCCATGGAGACATTTTTAACGCTACAAAAATAGATAATATTAGTTGACATATGCAACTAATATTCATAATTATTGTTAACAACAATAAAAATCATCATAGTATAAT
>WBUV01000152.1 GCA_008933525.1 Bacteroidales bacterium
GATTTAAACCAAAAATCATATAATTTATCGAAAATTATTAGTAAACTTGTACTTCCTATTAAAGAGGTATTTACAAGTTAAAACCGGAGTTACTGAGCTGAATATCAAATTATTGTAAATATTGATAGTTTAATAAAAACTAAGTTTACCATGAATAACACACCAATTCCATACGATATTGTTAAGGCTAAAATCGAAGAATCGAAACTTCCGAAGGTTGGAAAGGCATCAATTCGTGAAGTTGTTAGCCTAGTTAATAAAATTGAAGCGGCAAGCGGACAAAAGTTTATTAGAATGGAAATGGGTGTTCCAGGATTGGAACCTGCCGAAATTGGTATTAATGCTGAGATTGAAGCGCTTAAAAGAGGCGTTGCATCAAAGTACCCAATGATTGATGGTGTTCCTGAACTCAAAAAGGAAATATCGCGCTTTGTAAAAAACTTCATCAATATTGATGTTGAGGAAAAATGCTGTATTCCTACCGTAGGTTCTATGCAAGGCGGTATGGCATCGTTTCTTCTGACCAACCGTTGCAATGCACAAAAGGACACAGTTCTTTTCATCGACCCAGGCTTTCCCGTTCAAAAACAGCAACTACGTGTGCTTGGAATGAACTACGAAACGTTTGATGTTTACAACTATCGTGGCGATAAATTGCGCGATAAACTAGAATCGTTCCTGAAAAAAGGAAATATATCCACGATACTATACTCAAATCCAAACAACCCTTCGTGGATTTGCTTCACCGATACCGAATTAAAAATTATTGGTGAACTAGCCACGGCATACGATGTAATTGTTATTGAGGATCTGGCCTACTTTGCGATGGATTTCCGCAAGGATTTGTCCAAACCAGGCGTTCCTCCTTACCAGCCAACTGTAGCAAATTTTACCAAGAATTGGTTATTGCTAATTTCAAGTTCAAAAGCATTTTCGTATGCTGGACAACGAATTGGCTGTTTAGTAATAAGTAACGACCTTTACTCTCGTCGTTTCCCCGATTTGAAACGCTTTTTTAGCTCCGATGAGTTTGGCTATGCAATGATATACGGTGCAGTTTACTCGCTTTCATCGGGCGTTTGCCACTCAGTACAGTACGGTTTAGCTGCTATGCTAAAATCGGCCAACGATGGCACTTTCAACTTTGTTGATGCGGTAAAAGAGTACGGCGAAAAGGCTAAAATAATGAAGAAACTATTTACCGATAACGGATTTAGAATAGTTTACGATATGGATGAGGATAAACCTCTGGCCGATGGTTTCTACTTCACCATTTCGTACCCCGGTTTCACTGGCGAAGATTTAATTGAAGAACTACTATACTACGGTGTAAGCGCAATATCGCTGGCCATTACGGGTAGTGAGCGTACTGAGGGCTTACGTGCTTGCGTATCGCAGGTAAGCAAAAACCAGTTCTCCGACTTAGAGTTTAGGTTAAAGAAATTCCACGAGAATCATCCAATTAAGTAAATCAAAGCAATCAAAATAAACTAATCATTTTTTTAAACATAAATATTATGGCAAAAGTAAGAGGAGCAATTGTAGTTGACATAGAAAAATGCAAAGGTTGCGGTCTTTGCGTTGTTGCTTGTCCCTCAAAAGTAATTGATCTGGCTAAAGAGGTGAATGGCAAAGGTTACAACTACGCCTATATGTCGAACCCTGAGGCTTGTATTGGTTGTGCAAACTGCGCGATAGTTTGTCCCGATACAGTTATTTCGGTTTACAAAGTGAAAACTGAGGCTAACGCCTAACACGATGAATTAAATATTTGAAAATATTAATTACAAAACAATGGCAGAACTTAAATTAATGAAGGGTAATGAAGCTATAGCCGAAGCCGCAATTCGTTGTGGATGCGATGGTTATTTTGGCTACCCCATTACCCCTCAATCCGAAGTAATGGAAACCCTTATGGCTCGCAAGCCTTGGGAGGAAACTGGAATGGTTGTTCTACAAGCGGAGAGTGAAGTGGCCGCTATTAATATGGTTTACGGTGGTGCTGGTTGCGGTAAAAAAGTAATGACATCATCGTCGAGCCCAGGTGTTAGTTTAAAGCAAGAAGGTATTACCTACATTGCTGGTGCTGAACTACCTTGCTTGGTTGTTAACGTGGTTCGTGGAGGCCCCGGTTTGGGAACTATCCAACCTGCACAAAGTGACTATTTCCAAGCAACAAAAGGCGGAGGACACGGCGATTATAGATTAATCGTACTTGCTCCTGCATCAGTACAAGAAATGTACGATTTTGTAGACTTAGGTTTTGAACTTGCGTTCAAGTACAGAAATCCTGTTCAAATTCAATCCGACGGTGTTATTGGCCAGATGATGGAAAAGGTAACCGTAGGTGAATTCAAACCAAGACTAACCGACGAGGAAGTTGTTAAACGTTACGGAAGTTGGGCTACCACTGGTAAAACAGCAAACCGTGATCGTAACATTATTACTTCTCTTGACCTTGATGCTTACCGTCAAGAGCAATTCAACCTTAAACTTCAAAGGAAATACAAGGAGATTGAGGAGAAAGAGGTTCGCTTTGAGAAAATTGCTTGCGAAGATGCAGATTACTTGCTTGTTGCTTACGGTTCATCGAGCCGTATTTGCCAAAAAGCAATTGAAATTGCCCGCGAAAAAGGTATCAAAGTTGGATTACTACGCCCTATTACACTTTTCCCTTACCCAACCAAAGCAATACAGGCTATGCTTGGTCAAGTAAAAGGTATTCTTGCTGTTGAAATGAGCGCTGGCCAAATGGTTGAGGATGTTCGTTTAGCGGTTGAGGGTAAAGTAAAAGTTCAACACTACGGACGTATGGGTGGCGTTATTCCTACTCCTAACGAGATTGTTAAGGCATTAGAAGAACAAATAATTAACGGCTAAGCACAATGGATATCAAAGATATAATTAAAGAGGAAAACCTTGTTTACTCCAAAACGAAGGTTTTAACCGATAACGTTATGCACTACTGCCCTGGCTGTACCCACGGTGTTGTGCACAAGATTCTTGCAGAGGTTATTGACGAGCTAAATATTCAGGAAAAAACCATTGGTGTTACTCCTGTAGGTTGTGCAGTACTTGCATACAACTATTTACACATCGACTGGCAAGAGGCTGCTCACGGTAGAGCTCCTGCTGTTGCTACAGCAATTAACCGCTTATACCCTGAGAAGTATGTTTTCACATATCAGGGCGATGGTGACTTAGCATCTATTGGTGCTGCTGAGATTATCCACGCTTGCAACCGTGGTGAGAAAATGTTGGTTATTTTCATCAATAACGGTATTTACGGCATGACTGGTGGTCAAATGGCTCCAACAACCCTTGAAGGAATGCCTACATCAACCTCTCCTTACGGACGCGATGTGAAAATGACTGGCCAACCTCTAAAAATTACCGAGCTAATTGCTCAACTACCTGGCACTTGCTATGTTACTCGCCAAGCAGCACACACTCCTGCAGCAGTTCGTAAACTGAAAAAAGCTATTACAAAAGCTTTTGACAATACTGGTAAGAAAAAAGGAACTTCGTTCATTGAGGTTGTTTCGACCTGTAACTCTGGTTGGAAACTATCTCCAGTTAAATCGAACGAGTGGATGGTAGAACACATGTTCCCATACTACCCACTTGGCGATATGAAAGATGAATAGGATTATTAACTATTAAAATCCAAAAAGAAAATGACAGAAGAAATCATTATAGCCGGATTTGGTGGCCAAGGAGTACTTTCGATGGGTAAAATCCTTGCATACTCAGGAATTATGCAGGGTCAAGAGGTTGCTTGGATGCCATCATATGGTCCAGAAATGCGCGGTGGTACTGCAAACGTTACCGTTATTATTAGCGATTCACGTATCAGTTCACCAATCCTTCAGGAATTCGACACAGCCATTATCCTTAACCAACAATCGATGGATAAGTTCGAGAAAATGGTTAAACCAGGTGGTACGTTAATTTACGACCCCAATGGTATTACACGCCATCCAGAACGTAAGGATATCAAAATTTGCAAGATTGAAGCTGCCGAAGAGGCTGCCAGATTGAAAAGCGCAAAAACTTTCAATATGATTGTACTTGGTGCTTTCCTAAAGGTTAAGCCTATTGTTAAGTTGGAGAACGTTATTAAAGGATTAGAGAAATCGCTTCCTTCGCGTCACCACCACTTAATTCCAATGAACCAAGAGGCAATTCAAAAAGGAATGGACATTGTTAAGCTGTAAGCACAAAATCTGATTATACAAAAAGCCCCTCACGGGGCTTTTTTATTAGTGATTGAACAAGTTCGGGTCTTTAAAAGAATATATACGCGTTGATATTTCAATCATAACAGCTGCCTCCTCGTGCTTTGGGTCAATAGCCACAGCCTTGTTAAAACAACTCAACGCTTCCTTCATATCGCCTTTGCGTGAATAGACTTTTCCTTTAAGATACCAAGTCTCAGCTTCGCTCTCAGGCAACTTAATCACAAAATCAAAAGCCTTATCGATTTCCTGATTCTCAATCAAACTCGACACAATTTCCCTATTACCCATGACAAACCGTTGATTTCTTATACCCGTAAAGATGATTTCTGGAAATATAATCCCAAACATCGTCGGGCACATAACCTGAAACATTCTGACCTACATCAATTAATTCCCTTATCTTAGTCGATGAAATTCCTAGAATTGGTGCATCTATCAATGTAAACTTCGCGGACGGGAATTTCATTAAATAAGCAGTACCCTCTCTTGGATAAACATAAATATTCCAGCTATTAATTAGTGTTTCGTAATCTTTCCACTGATTTAGTGTTTTAACAGAATCGGATCCCATTAAAACAACAAACTCGTCACTAGGATAGAGTTTCGCTAACTCTTTTAAAGTATCAACTGTATAGGATGGACGGGGCATTCCATACTCCACATTGCAAACTTTCAACCTTTTATTATTCTCGGGCAAAGCCATCTGAAGCATATTTAACCTATGCTCATCCGACGCAAGAATATCTTTATCCTTCAAGGGATTCTGCGGACTAATTACGAACCAAACTTCATCAAGATTTGTGAACTCAGTTATATACTCCGCTATAACGAGATGACCCGTATGTATTGGATTGAACGAACCAAAAAACAATCCTATTCGCATAAGCTATAAATTTATAAATGATTCAACTGCCTTTTCGGCCTCATAAAAAGCAGTCTCAACCTGCTTGTTTACGATAATTACATCGAATTGGTTTGCATATTCCATCTCCTCTTTTGCTTTACCAACTCTAACCTCTATAGAATTAACTGTTTCCGTACCGCGTTTTTCTAAACGAGAACGTAACTCATCAATTGATGGTGGCATTACAAAGACAGCCAAAGAATTGCTAGGGAATTTTTTCTTAAGATTGATCCCTCCTTTTACATCGACATCGAACATAACATGATGTCCCTTCGCCCAAATACGATGCACCTCTGACCAAAGCGTTCCGTAGTAAGACCCAGGGTAAACCTCTTCCCACTCCACAAATTCATTATTAGCTATACGCTTTCGGAAATCATCGACCGAAAGAAAATGATAGTCAACACCATTAATCTCTCCATTGCGAGGAGCTCGACTACACGCTGACACAGAGAATTCAAGCGTTTTATGCTTTGAAAGCAAATGTTTTACAATAGTGGTTTTACCTGCACCCGACGGCGCTGAAAATATGAGTAGTTTACCTTCCATAATCAATTGAATATGGCAATAATAAGAATTCTTTTTTGTTTAAGTAAATATGTATGGACTTTTTTGTAAATGAAGTGTCAGCTATCGGAATACTTTCATTGACCGGATTCCTAATTCTCTCCTCTAACTATAAAATATTCAACGATTGCTCCTTAATCTTCTCCAACTCATCCTTCATCATCACAACCAACTTCTGAATATCAGCATTGTTGGCTTTAGAACCGAGAGTATTAATTTCGCGACCCATTTCTTGGGCGATAAAGCCCAACTTTCGGCCAACTGGCTCGTCGAGTTTTACTGTATCGATAAAGTATTTGCAGTGGTTACGTAAACGAACTTTCTCCTCTGTAACATCAAGTTTTTCAAGGTAGTAAATTACCTCTTGCTCGAACCTGTCCGAATCGAGTTTAACATCCTTTGATATTCCATTAAGGTTGTCAATCAGCCTGCTTCGAACATCGTTAATGCGTTGTTTTTCGAAAGGCTCAACCTTCTCCAATAAACTCAGAATCAAATCAACTCGCATAAGGATATCTTTCTCCAAAACATCGCCCTCCTGCGATCTAAACTTGATAATTTGCTCAAGAACCTTACTGGTTGCAGCCTTTACAGCATTCCATTCTGCATCGGTTGTTTCATCCTTCTGAACCTTCAACACATCGGGCAGGCGAAGGATAGTTTGAAGAATTGGCTCTCCATTAATGTTGATATTGTGCTTATCGGATATTTGGGTAAGCTGATTATAGTACGATGCGAAAACCTCACCATTAATTGGTACCGCCGTTGAATCGACTGAATCCTCGTAGGTAATCTGAAAATCGACCTTACCACGCACCAACTGTTGCGAAATCAACGAACGGATTTCCATCTCAATCTCGCGGTATATTTGTGGTAGACGCACATTCAAATCAAGTTGCTTACTATTCAAAGAGCGTATCTCAGCAATAATTTTTTTTGAACCAAATTCCACTTCGGCCTTGCCGTAACCTGTCATCGAAATCAACATAAATGAGCTTTTAAATTTGAGCAAAGTTAGCATAAAATTAGAGAATGAGTCAAATTGAGAGTGAGAGAATAAGACAATGAGAGAATGAGCAAATTTGAAGATTTAAAGATTTGAAAATTGGGAGATTTTGAGAGAATTAGAAAGGATGTAAAATGCAGAATGATGAATTTTGAATGTTAAAGGAATAAACCCTAACACGGCAATAACTATAGCCCCGAGTTTTAACTCGGGTGTTAATACGCGGAAAAATTAAAAGCGATGCACGGAATAACGAAGGTTTGATAGATTTAAAAATGGTTGCATCGCAAAGGATTAATATTGCATGGAACAAAAAATGAAAAAAAATACCAACTACCCCAATCAATTTACTATCCAAATAACTCATTCAACTCAATAACCAATAACTTATTAACTTATCAACCATTCAACCCAAAAATATCTACATTTGCAACCAAATTTCATTTTACTTGTTTACACATCAGTTTCAAAGTTTACTAATATGGGAATGAAGGCTTTTTACACGATACTGTTGCTGGTACTGTCAAACACATTTATGACACTTGCATGGTATGGTCATTTAAAATTTAAGGATTTAAAGTGGTTTGAGAATTTGGGATTGGTCGCAATTGTTATGATTAGCTGGGGAATTGCACTTTTCGAG
>WBUV01000153.1 GCA_008933525.1 Bacteroidales bacterium
GCATCATACTGTTCCTGTGCTTTCTCAACAAGCGAAACAATGTCACCCATACCCAAAATACGGTCGGCCATACGGTCGGGGTGGAATACATCTAGCGCATCGAGTTTTTCGCCAGTACTTACGAACTTAATTGGTTTGTCGACAACCGAACGGATTGATAGCGCAGCACCACCACGGGTGTCACCATCAAGTTTTGTTAGAACAACTCCGTTGAAATCGAGTCTATCGTTAAATTCTTTTGCAGTATTAACAGCATCCTGACCGGTCATTGAGTCGACCACAAACAGAATTTCTTGGGGCGAAACCGCTTTCTTGATTGCGGCAACCTCGTTCATCATCTGTTCGTCAACGGCTAAACGACCTGCGGTATCGATAATTACCACATCGTGACCCGATGATTTTGCTTGTTTTACAGCATCCTTGGCAATAGATATTGGGTCGGTACTGCCATCGACCGTGAAAACTGGCACACCAATTTGTCCGCCGAGCACTTTTAATTGGTCGATAGCCGCAGGACGATAAACGTCGCCAGCAACAAGCAAAGGCGATTTTCCTTTTTTTGTTTTTAGGTGATTAGCTAACTTACCAGAAAAAGTAGTTTTACCGGAACCCTGTAAACCAGCAATAAGAATAACGGCAGGATTTCCACTTAGATTGATATCTGTAGCCTTGCCGCCCATAAGTTCGGCAAGTTCGTCGTGCACCACTTTAATAAGCAATTGGCCAGGCTTAATGGCGTTAAGCACGTTCATCCCAAGTGCCTTACGCTTCACCTCATCGGTAAAAGTTTTGGCTATTTTAAAGTTAACGTCGGCATCAAGTAATGCTTTACGCACTTCTTTCAGCGTTTCGGCAACGTTAATCTCAGTTACTTTTCCTTCGCCTTTTAGGAGCTTAAACGACCGCTCCAGTTTCTCCGATAAATTCTCAAACATATCTATATAGATGCTAGATGTTAAATACTAGATTTTCGATAGTAACAAAAAACTATTCAAAAAGATTTGCAAACTTAGTAAAAATGATGGTTCTTTCAAATAGAATAATTTTGTGTTGACAATATTGTAAATAGGTTTAATGTTCTACTTTTACTGATAAAATAACTACTATGAAACTATATACCTCAAGCCTTGAAATTATTCCATTATCATACTCTCAACTTCAACTTTACATTCAGGAAAATGGTTTGTTGGAGAGGGAACTTGGGCTTGATTTGATAACCCGAGAAGTTCCCGCAGAATTAGCCGAGGCTTTTACAACAACAATATTGCCCGCCGTAAAAACTGCGAGTAATCATTTATTTTCGACACTCTGGACTATTGTGCTAAAGGAGCAAAATGCAATGGTTGGTGATTTATGCTTTAAAGGGATACCAAACGATGCAGGAGAAGTTGAAATTGGCTATGGAACATATAACCAATTCCAAGGTAAAGGGTATATGACTGAGGCAATTTCTGCAATTACCGATTGGGCTTTATCTCAGAAAGGTGTTAGAGTTGTTGTTGCTGGAACTAATATAAATAATATTGCTTCGCATCGAGTGCTCGAGAAGTGTGGTTTTACTAGTTATAAGAATACCGATGAAATGATTTGGTGGAAAAGATGTATTTAGATATTATATCTTTTAGATGTCAAAAGAATAAGTCAGATATCCGCCAAAGTTAACCATCCAATTGCTAGTTGTTCCATTTTCGTATGTATTTGGAGAGTAATACCTGAAATTTTTTGTAGGAACATAGCCAACATTTAAATTAAAACCTAGGTTAAATCGCCAGATTTGAAATGATGGTCTAACCCCAGCATTAATTGCAAATAGCATATTACGCCTAACTCTGTATTCATCTTCGTATAGAGGCGTTTTACTGCTTTGAAAATAGCCTATTGTTGGCCCAATATTATACTCCACTCTGCTAGGAACTATTGCCGATATAATTCCAAAAATAAAATCACCGAAAGTTTCGACAATAATTGGCTCTTTATTAATTGTTGGTTTATTTCGCCGAGCAAAATAAATGGGAACTAAAAGGGCATTATTACAATTTTCCAAGTCGGTTGAGTGGATTAATCCTGTTCTGATACCATTCCTTAAGTCGCCAAAGTAAGCAGTGGTGAACGATTTATAAAAGCCCATCATTTCAGGGGCATTTTGCTTACCCATAAATACTAAAAAGCCTACATCAACTCCAGCATTGGAAGCTGGCTCAAGTTCCTGTGAATGGCCATGAATGCCTAAAAGCATTGTTAATGAGAGAACTAAGAAGATTTTGTTATTCATTTTTTAATATTGATTTTTATACTAACAGAAAACGCACAATTTAATATGTGCGCTTCTTACTCAAAAAATATACCAAGAATTGCTGAAATGCAGCAACTGTAATTGTTTTTTAATATTTACATTTTATCAGGCACCTCAATTCCCAATAGCCACATCGATCGTTTTATTACATCGGCAATTTGCAACGATAGTTCTAAACGAAATTGTCTTACACCATCGTTTGCTTCCTTTATAATTTGAAACTCGTGGTAGAATTGGTTGTACTCTTTGGCCAGTTCATAGGCGTAATTTGCAATTATTGCGGGATTATGCGATTCTGCAGAAATTCCAACAGTTTCAGGGAATAGGTTAATCATTTGGATTAAATCTAATTCCTTGGCCGATGAAATTTGCTCTGGTTTTATTTGAGTTCCAAGTTTAATGTCTCCCGCCTTTCTCAGAACCGAACGAATTCTGGCGTGAGTGTATTGAATAAATGGCCCTGTGTGTCCGTTAAAGTCGATTGATTCTTTTGGATTGAAGGTCATATTCTTTTTAGGGTCAACCTTTAGGATAAAATACTTTAATGCACCAAGACCCACAATATTATTAACGTAAGCCGCTTCTCCAGAGTCAACATCATCGAGTTTTCCAAGCTCCTCGGACATTTCGCGGGCAGTATTTACCATTTCTGATACCAAATCATCGGCATCAACAACAGTACCCTCGCGCGATTTCATTTTTCCCTCGGGCAATTGAACCATTCCGTACGATAAATGGTATAGGGCATTGGACCACTCGTAACCGAGGTTCTTCATTATCAATTTAAGCACTTGAAAATGATACTCCTGCTCATTGCCCACAACGTAGATATGTTCACCAAACTTAAATTCGTTGAAACGTTCAATGGCAGTACCAATATCCTGGGTGATGTAAACCGATGTTCCATCGGAACGGAGTAGTAACTTTTCATCCAAACCATCAGCGGTTAGGTCAATCCAAACAGAACTATCGTCCTTTTGCTTAAAAACACCACGGCTTAAACCATCGTTAACAACCGATTTGCCCAACAAGTAAGTTTGTGACTCGTAGTATGTTTTATCGAACGAAATTCCTAGTGAATTATAGGTTTTTTCGAATCCTTCGTAAACCCAACCATTCATTTTGCTCCAAAGAGCAATAGTTTCAGGATCTTTTGCCTCCCATTTGCGAAGCAACTCCTGGGCTTGGAGTAGGATAGGGGCTTTTGCTTTTGCCTCATCCTCAGTCATTCCTAGTGCTACAAGGTTGCTAATTTCGGTTTTATACTCCTTGTCGAATCTTACATAGTAATCGCCCACCAAGTGGTCGCCTTTTTTGCCACTACTTTGTGGTGTTTCGCCATTACCAAACTTTAACCAGGCAATCATCGATTTGCAGATATGGATACCGCGGTCGTTTACCAGATTTACCTTGTAAACACGCTTTCCACTTTTCTCCAAAATGCGAGATATTGAGAATCCAAGGAGATTATTTCGGATATGGCCTAAATGTAATGGTTTGTTTGTATTGGGTGATGAGAACTCAACCACAACAGGCTTATCGTTTGAGTTGGCTTGCCTAAAACCAAACTCCTTATCGGCTATAATGGAGTTTAGTACATTTGCCCAGTACTCCAATGATAGCGAGATGTTAAGGAACCCTTTCACCACGTTAAATCCCTTCACCTCAGGACAACTTTTTGTCAAAGCATCGCCAATCTCCTGACAGGTAATTTCAGGCGATTTCTTCGACATTTTTAGCAGTGGAAAGGCGACCAGTGTATAGTCGCCTTCAAATTCCTTACGTGTTTTTTGTATTTGAACCAAGGAGATATCGGGCTTTACACCGTATAAACTTTCGATAACTCCTTGTGCTTTTTCCTGAATAAATTGCTCTGTAGACATTATATTCTATATGTTTAACTTATGTTATCTATTCATACTTAACCAAGTGAAGTATTTCTAAGTTCAGTATGATAAGATAATTGTACTATTCGTTTCGTCCGTGACAAGACTTGTACTTCTTTCCGCTACCGCAAGGACAAGGATCGTTACGACCAATTTTCATCTCAACCTTTACAGGCTCACGATTTGGTGTTTGAGTATTTGATCCAGCCTGTAAAGCATCGGTACGGCTAGTTTGATACTTACTCATATCGGTTTGTTTACGTTGGCGAGCCTCCTGAACTTGGCTTGGGTCGCGCAATGGAATGAACGCTTTAACAAGGATTGAAACAATATCTTTATTCAACTTATCAATCATTGTACGGAACAACTCATAAGCCTCCAATTTGTAGATAAGCAAGGGGTCTTTTTGCTCATAGGCTGCATTCTGAACACTTTGCTTAAGTTCGTCCATTTCACGTAAATGTTCTTTCCAGTACTCATCGATAGTGTAAAGTACTATAGTTTTTGCAAAAGAACGGCTTAAATCCTTACCACCCGACTCGTATGCCTTTTTTAGGTTGGTTACAATTTGGTAAACCTTTTGTCCATCGGAAATTGGAACTACAATGTTTTCGTAAATAGCCGATTGCTTCTCGTAAACATCCTTAATTACAGGATATGCTTGGTTTGCAATGGTTGAAATTTTACGGTCGTAAGAACTTATTGTTGTTTGGTATAACTTTTCGGTAATATCGCTTGGCTTAGTCTCAAGGTATTCTTCCTCGCTAATAGGTGCTTCAACGGAGAAATTCTTGATGCTTTCTAGGTTGAAATCCTCGTGTGTTGAGTTACCGTGGAATTCGCCTACCATCGATTCGCAAACATCGTAGAACATGTTGGAGATATCCACATCCAATCTCTCACCATAAAGAGCGTGGCGACGACGGGTATAAATAACCTCGCGTTGTGCGTTCATTACATCATCGTACTCAAGCAAACGCTTACGAATACCAAAGTTGTTCTCCTCTACCTTTTTCTGAGCGCGTTCAATAGATTTCGAAATCATAGAGTGCTGAATAACCTCGCCCTCCTTCAATCCTAAGCGGTCCATAATTTTTGCGATACGGTCGGAGCCGAACAGACGCATCAAATCGTCCTCCAACGAAACGTAGAACTGTGATGAACCTGGGTCACCCTGACGACCAGCACGTCCGCGTAACTGACGGTCTACACGGCGCGATTCGTGGCGTTCAGTACCAATAATTGCCAAACCACCAGCACCCTTTGTTTCAGGAGTTAGTTTGATGTCTGTACCACGACCCGCCATGTTGGTTGCAATAGTCACCGTTCTTGGACGACCAGCCTCTGCAACAATCTCAGCTTCGCGTTGGTGCTGTTTAGCGTTCAGTACGTTATGCTTAATGCCTTTCAACTTAAGCATACGGCTCAACAATTCCGAAACCTCCACCGATGTTGTACCAACTAGTACTGGACGACCAGCATCGGTAAGCCTTACAATTTCATCAATAACTGCGTTATATTTCTCACGTTTGGTCTTGTAAACCAAATCGTCCATATCCTTACGAACTACAGGACGGTTGGTTGGAATAACCACCACATCGAGTTTGTAGATAGTCCAAAACTCACCAGCTTCGGTTTCAGCAGTACCAGTCATACCCGCAAGTTTATGGTACATACGGAAGTAGTTCTGAAGGGTGATTGTTGCAAATGTTTGGGTCGCTGCTTCAACCTTAACACGCTCCTTGGCCTCAATCGCTTGGTGTAAACCATCGGAATAACGGCGACCCTCAAGGATACGACCAGTTTGCTCGTCAACAATTTTCACCTTGTTGTCCATCACCACATACTCTACATCCTTCTCGAACATAGCGTATGCCTTAAGTAGTTGATGAACAGTATGTACACGTTCAGATTTTACTGCATAATCGCGAAGTAAATCGTCTTTTTTAGCAACTTTTTCAGTGTGGTCGCTAACAGTTTTCTCAATTTCAGCAACCTCGCTACCAATATCGGGTAATACAAAGAATCTAGGGTCTTCCGATGAACTAGTTATTAAATCGATACCCTTATCGGTTAACTCAACAGAGTTTAACTTTTCATCAATAACAAAGAATAAATCATCGGTAACGATATGCATATTCTTGTTATTATCCTGCATGTAGTAGTTTTCAGTTTTAAGTAAAAGAGCTTTATTACCCTGTTCACTTAAAAACTTGATAAGTGGTTTATACTTTGGCATTCCCTTGAACGCACGAAGAAGAAGTTTTCCGCCTTCTTCGGTTTTTTCCTCGGAAATTAATTTACGGGCATCGGCAAGAAGTTGAGTAACCAACGCTTTTTGAACGTTCACAAGTTTTTCAACCTTTGGTTTGTACTCCTCAAACATCTGGTCGTCGCCTTTTGGAACTGGACCAGAAATGATCAGCGGAGTACGAGCATCGTCAATTAACACGGAGTCAACCTCGTCCACAATTGCGTAATGATGCTTGCGTTGTACCAAATCTTCTGGTGCAACAGCCATATTATCGCGGAGATAATCGAAGCCAAACTCGTTATTTGTACCGAAGGTAATATCGGCATTGTATGCTTTACGGCGTGCCTCTGAGTTTGGTTGATGCTTATCGATACAATCAACCGATAAACCATGGAACTCGTAAATTGGTCCCATCCACTCGGAGTCGCGGCGTGCTAGGTAGTCGTTAACAGTAACAACGTGAACACCTTTACCAGCCAATGCGTTTAGGAAAACAGGGAGTGTAGCCACAAGGGTTTTACCCTCACCAGTTCCCATCTCCGAAATTTTACCCTGATGAAGCACTGCACCACCAATAAGTTGGACATCGTAGTGAACCATATCCCAAACAATCTCGTTACCACCAGCGGTCCAACGATTCTTATAGGTTGCCTTATCTCCTTCAATTGTAACAAAATCCTTATGTGCCGCAAGGTTACGGTCAAATTCCGATGCGGTTACCACAACCAACTCATTCTCCTTGAATCGGCGAGCAGTTTCCTTAACAATGGAGAAAGCATCGGGAAGAATTTGGTTAAGAATTTCCTCAATTTTCTCATCAATTACCTTGATAGTTCTTTCTACCTCTTTATATATTTCGTCTTTCTCATCGTACCCAATGGTATCGGAC
>WBUV01000154.1 GCA_008933525.1 Bacteroidales bacterium
CGGCAATATCGGACTGCTTATAAACTATGCTAGGCTGGGTGTTGAGGTGGAGATAGTTTCCGATACAGGAATTTTAAAACCATTAATGAAATCGGCCAAGTTAGAAAGTTATATGGGGCAGCAGGTATCCATTTTCTCCTCAAATAACGAAACCATTGTTTATACTAAGAATCTTAAGTATCCAATTGTGAATCAAAAAATCCCTGAATGGTGGATGGGTACACTGAACGAGAGTTTGGGCGATTGGTTTGAGCTGGTTTTTGCTCCAGGTCCCGTTATTGTCTATCAAAAATTTTAAACTTGCTTTCATTTTGTAATGTCTGTAATGCTTTGCTTATCAATTTGTAATTTTATTTTTACCGATTAACACTTGGAAATTAATTGCAAATTGTTACTTTTACATCGGGACTAAACAAACGTTTTACGCATTATGAAGTACATTAATTCCGTAATTACCGGAACGGGTAGTTATATTCCTTCCGTAAGGGTGAGCAATAAAGAGTTTGCTCGCCACATCTTTTTTAATAAGGATGAATCGGCCATTGAAACTTTGGTTGAAGAGGTAATATCGAAGTTTAAGGATATTACTGGAATTGAGGAGCGACGTTGGGCTACCGATGATCAGTGCGCTTCACACATTGCCGCAATTGCTGCCGAAGAGGCCATTAAGTCGGCCGGCATCGATCGCGAAACTATCGACCAGATTATTGTTGCGCATAACTTTGGCGATGTTAAAAGTGATACCATCCAAACCGATGGTGTGCCTAGTTTAGCATCAAGAGTAAAGCATTTGCTGAATATTAAAAATACATCGTGCATTCCTTACGATATTTTATTTGGTTGCCCAGGTTGGATTCAGGGTGTAATTCAGGCCGATTCCTATATCAAATCAGGATTGGCTAAGCGTTGCTTGGTAATTGGTACAGAAACATTGTCGAGAGTGATTGATAAACATGACCGCGATTGTATGATTTTTGCCGATGGGGCAGGGGCAACCATTGTTGAAGCGGTTGAATCCGACGAAAAGGTTGGTATTATTTCCACTGCAATGATGTCGCATGCTGGACCAGAAGTCGACTATCTTTATATGGGCAAATCATACCATCCCGATGCTGATCCCAAAGTTCGTTACATTAAAATGGATGGGCGGAAAATCTATGAGTATTCGTTGGTGAATGTCCCTGCCGCAATGAAAATTGCTATGGATAAATCGGGGATTCCTGCCGAAGAACTTAAGAAGATTATTATTCATCAGGCCAACGAGAAGATGGATGAGGCAATTGTAGTGCGTTTTATTCGTCAATGTAAATTGAGCAAAACATCGGCTGAGTTAATGCCTATGAGCATTAAGGAGTTGGGTAATAGCTCGGTGGCAACCATTCCTACTTTATACGATTTAATCCTTCGCAATAAGGTTGAAAATCATAAAATTGACAAGGGCGATATCATTATGTTTGCTTCAGTAGGTGCTGGAATGAATATCAATGCAATTGTTTATAAGCAGTAGTGTTTAGTTTGTTGTGTTTGGAGATAAAGAAAAGCAAGGAAACCCTTGCTTTTCTTTATTGTTTTACCTGTACTCCGGCTTGATTCTGTGCTTTGTTGCCTGTTCGTAGGAGTATGCAATCTCAATTAATACAGGTTCGCTCCAGGCTCGGCCAAAGATTGATATTCCAACTGGTAAACCATCAATATTTCCCATTGGTACAGAAATATTAGGATATCCTGCAATTGCTGCGTACGATGAGCTGCTACCTAAAAAGTTATCGCCATTTATTTGGTCGGTTTTCCAGGCGGGAGCACCTGTTGGTGCAATAAGCGCATCAAGTTTATTGGCGTTCATAACCTTGTCTATTCCATTCTCACGAATTCCTTTCATCATCAATGTAAGTGCTTTTTTGTATTCATCGGATTCAATATCGCCTTTTGATTGAGCCATAGCTAGCAGTTGTTGGTCGAAATATCTTAGTTCAACAGAGTCTTTCAGGTTAAAAGCAATTAGTTCTTCAACGCTTTTGATTGGTGCATTATCACCTAAAGTAGCAAAGTACTTGTTTAGCCCATCCTTAAATTCAAAAAGCATTACTTCGAACGAGGCGTTGTTTATTTCCCGTTGAATTGGAAATGATATTTCAATCACCTCGGCACCAGCATTCTTCATGTCAGCAACTGCTTTTTTCATTAATGTATCTACTTTATGATGAAATCCTGAGATATTTGTCAGTAATCCAATCCTTTTTCCTTTAAGTCCGTCAGGTTTTAGAAACTGGGTATAATCAGTGAATGTTGTTGCATTAGGATCGAGTGTTTTCGAGTCGCTTGGGTCAACTCCCACCATTACGCCAAGACTTATGGCTGCATCTTCAACTGATCGTGCCATTGGGCCTGGGGTGTCCTGGGTGAATGAAATTGGGATAATACCAGTTCGGCTAATCAATCCTACAGTAGGTTTTATTCCAACTATTCCGTTGTTATTCGATGGGCAAACTATTGAACCGTTAGTTTCGGTTCCAATCGCAAAGGCGCAGAGATTTGCCGATACAGCAACGCCAGAGCCCGAACTCGATCCGCAAGGGTTTCTATCTAATTCGTAAGGGTTCCGTGTTTGTCCACCAACTCCGCTCCATCCGCTCGATGATAGGTTTGCCCTAAAATTTGCCCATTCGCTTAGGTTTGATTTTGCAATAATTACAGCGCCAGCCTCCCTTAGTTTTGCTGCTACCCAGCTATCTTTCCCAACAAATGAGTTTTTAAGAACAACTGCGCCTGCAGTGGTTGGCATATTGTCCTTTGTGTCGATGTTATCCTTTAAAATAACTGGAATTCCATGCAAGGGGCCTCTGGATTTTCCCTCAGCAAGTTCTTTGTCTAACTCCTCGGCTATTTTAAGAGCATCGGGGTTTACGGCGATAATTGCGTTTAGTTTTGGGCCATTTTTATCGATTTCCTCGATTCTAGAGAGGTAATCGGTAACCACTTTTGTAATGGTAAATTTACCTTCCTTATAACCTTGCTGTAGTTGACCAATGGTTATTTCTTCGAGATACGAAGTGTCGTTGGATTTCTTTTTGTCAGTTTCAGCACAGGATACTATTGATGAGAATAGAAGGATTGTAATAAATATCCTGAATAGAGGTGTGCTAATTTTTCTCATAGTGCTTGGTTAAGTTGGTTTTGAATATGACCAATTTACCATTTATATGGTTTAATATCAAGTAACCGAAAAACATAAAGGGAGTAGCAAGCGCTACTCCCTTTATGTTTGATGCCTTGTAGGTTAATCTTAGTTGGTGAAAATAATATCTTCTTTGAGTTCAACTATTTTACCATATTTGGCAAGTTCCTTCATGTCAATCTGCTTTTTATCGCCAACAATCATGTAAACAGTTGGTTTGTTTTGCATTTTGCTTTTATAGAATTGTTTGATGGTTTCCCACTCCAACGATTTATACATAGGCAATTTAATTAATGCTGGATCGGTGTCGAAACCAAGATTTTTCCATCGTTCTATTGCCGATGCTAATCCCCTAAAACTTGGACGACCAGTTTGTGAACCTAGTTCAAGGTGATTTTTAATCATTTCAACTCTTTCGGTTTTCTCTGGCATTTGGCGGATTAATCCGTTAAAAGTTTCCATTGCCGTTAAGGTTTTATCGGCCTGCGTACCTGTGTAACCAACAAAATTTACTGGACTTCCTTTTGCTCTTGGAAAACGGAAACTTCCGCCAGCAGAGTATGCCAATGAACGGTATTCTCTAATTTCCTGTAGTATAAGCCCAGAGAAACCTCCGCCAAAATAATCGTTAAACGCTTCAATTGCTACTGCATCTTGAGGTTGGAATGGCTCGCCGTTTACAAATACAAACATTTTGCTTTGGCGTGCTTTGGCTTTATTTACAAATAGAATTGTATTCTCGGAGTATTGATTTGTAGGTTTATCCAGAGGAGTATTATCTACCTTGGAGTTTTCGGCTAATGGTAAGTTCTTTTCAATTAGCTGGGCAACATCTTGCGACGAAGTTTTCCCACTATATCGAACCTGAACGGGGTATTCTGTTGCCTGCTTAAATGCGCTGGTTAGCTCAATGGCTTGAAGTTTTTTCATGTCGCTTTTTGAGAGTCGATCAATATAGCTCGATTTATTACCATATAGTCCGTACTCAAATAAAGCTTGAGCAACATTGTCGGGCTCAGATTTTTCCATTTTACGGTTTGTGAATTCACCGTCAACAATGGTTTTAACTTTTGCTTGTTCCAATTTGGGATCTTTCATAAGTAGACCAACCAATTCGATGCTCCGTGCCAAGTTGTTTTCTATTCCCTGAATATCTATGTAGGTGTTTGTTTCATCGGCCCAAACGTTGTACGATGTGCCAATTTTTGCAAATTCCAATTTAAGTTGGTTAACATTGTAATCTCCAGCACCGCTCATCGAAATGCCCTGGTTAGCATACTTCAGCATCGGTATTGCACTTTTACCCACCTTAAGGTTGATAGTTAAAGAAAAGACATCGTTTAGCTGATTTTCAACCTTAGTAAGGCTATGGCTGCCCTTTAGCGATACTTTCTCAACATCCTTGTCGAAATCAATTAGTTTTAGGTTTGGCGACTTGGATTGGATACTAGAAAAATGGTTAGCGTATTCGCTTTTTGCGTTTGCATTTGCAAGCAAAGGCTTGTAACCTGGCTTCTGAATTTTTTCCTTTTTAGGAAAGCCCATTTTTGAGTAAAAAGCAATATAGTTGGGTCCAAAAATCTGATTTGCCAGCTCAACAATATCTGCTTTGGTTATATTCCTGATTTTGTTAGGGTAATCAAATGCTTCATCTATTGATTGGTCCTTAACAAATGCTTGACTTATAAATAGTGCTCTACCTTGAATATTCTCCATGCTGGTGACATGCTGGCGATACATTTCTTGTTTAATAGCATCAATCATCGATTCGTCAAAATCACCTTTTTTAAGTTTTTCAATCTCAGCTAAAGCAACTGCCTCGGCATTTTCAAGACTTTGACCAACAATTTTAGGCACAGTAAATAGAATAATAGCACCGTAATCCTGATATGGCATTTGCATGGCTTGCGCCATAAGCACTTTGCCATCAATTGAGAGTCGGTCGAGTAGACCTGTGGAGTAGCTGTTGTTGAGTAATCGGGTAATAATTTCGGTAGTTAGCGTTTTTTCATCCTTGCTCGATGGAGCTCTATATCCAAAAAGTCCAACCTTTATTGGTGTCAGTTTCGCTTGGTAAAACTCTCTACCATTGAATGGTTTTTCATCCCAAGTTCTTTGCTGAGGCAGTTCACCCTTAATCCATTTGCCAAACTTTTCCTCAATTATTGGAAGAATTTCTTCCGAGTTAAAGTCGCCCGAAAGCACCAATGCCATGTTGTTAGGTACATAGTATGTTTTGAAGAACTCGTACATCTTTGTAAGCGAAGGATTTTTTAAATCTTCAACTGTGCCAATAATGGTTTGCTGTCCGTATGGATGGCTTTTAAAGAAATTTTTCTGAAATGCTTCGAGTAGGCGAGTTTGAAATTGATCGTTATATAAATTTTTTTCCTCGTAAACAACCTCAAGTTCTGCTTGAAAACTTCTGAACACAGGTTCTGAAAAGCGATGGGCGTAAAGGTCGATCCATTTTTCAACTTGGTTCGATGGGAATTTGTTGTAGTAAACGGTGTAATCGGGTCCAGTTCCAGCATTGATGTTTGAACCACCCATTTCGTTTATTAAATTGTTCATCTCGTTCGGAATTGCATACTCTGCAGCCTTAAGCGATTCCTCGTTAATGGCTTTCTGGATTTCGGTACGTTTTGCCTCGTCCTTTGTTTTGCCCAGCTCATCGTAGAGCTCAAATATTTTATCGATATGTGGTTTCTCCTTTTCCCAGCTTATTGTGCCAAGGGTGGTGGTTCCTTTAAAAAGCATATGCTCTTGGTAGTGCGCCATTCCTGTTGCATCGGAGGGGTCGTTTTTGCCTCCAGCCTTAACTATAACTAAACCAAATACCTCTGGTTGTGAATGGTTTTCGTCGAGTATTACTTTAAGACCATTGCTTAATGTGAACTGCTTAATTCCGTGGTTAACTTTTTCAACTTCTTGTGAAATACTCCAAATTGGAGAAATCAGTAAAAGTCCTATCAATAGAATTTTTAATCGTTTCATTTTTTTTAGGGTTATTGATTATGATTACAGCGAAAGTAACGATTATTTCTTACATATTAAAAATGAGGTTAATTAGTGCTCAATAAAAAAACCTCTGCTTAACGGCAGAGGTTTTTTGTCAGTATTTACTATATGGTTAAACTACTCAATAATAGTAACCCAGTTATGTTTGTCTTCAATATCTCCATACTGGATACCTACAAGGGTTTCGTATAGTTTTGTAGATATTGGGCCTGGTTTTCCATCCTTGCAGAATTTGTAAACTTTGCCACCATCAATATCGTTAATTTCGCCTATTGGAGAAATAACTGCAGCGGTACCACATGCTCCAACCTCCTCGAAACTTTCTAACTCTTCAACAGCAACAGGTCTGCGCTCAACTTTTAAACCTAAGTCCTCGGCTAGTTGAATTAAGCTCATGTTGGTTATTGATGCAAGAATTGAGGGCGATTTTGGTGTTATGTAAGTGTTGTTCTTAACTGCAAAAAAGTTTGCTGCGCCAATTTCATCTATATAGCGTTTTTCAACTGTATCAAGGTACATTGGCGAACCGTAACCAGCCTTATGGGCTTTAATAACTCCACGTAAACTGGCGGCGTAGTTTCCACCAACTTTAAATGTTCCTGTTCCAAGGGGTGCTGCACGGTCGCTGTCGCGAACAATTGCAATTTTTACAGGGTTAAAACCTTCCTTAAAGTATGGGCCGACTGGTGTAACAAAAACAACAAACATGTACTCTTTAGCAGGACGAACACCAACTTCGGCGCCCGATCCAAAAAGCAATGGACGGATATATAGCGAGGCTCCAGTTCCGAATGGTGGAACAAATTCCTCGTTAAGTTTTACGGCTTTAATAACTGCTTGGTGGAAAAGATCCGCTGGAACTTTCTCCATAAGTATACCCTCTGCAGAGTGTTGTAAGCGTTTAGCGTTTTCATCCCAACGGAAAAGACGGATTTTGCCATCCTTGCCGCGGTATGCTTTCATACCTTCAAAGGCTTCCTGGCCGTAGTGTAATGCAGTAGCGGCCATGTGAATATTGATGTACTCTGAATCCGACACCTCAAGGTTGCCCCATTTGCCATCCTTGTATGTGCAACGTACATTATAATTGGTTTTTACGTAACCAAACGGTAGATTT
>WBUV01000155.1 GCA_008933525.1 Bacteroidales bacterium
CCCCAGAATTGTTCATAAGCACGGTGAAAAGTTCTATGAAAAACTATGTTCTGCCTATTGATATTTTCGGCAATGTTTATATATAAGGTTAGGGCAATTCGCTCCAAAAATATTTACTGAAATCAATCAACAAAAATTTCAACACTAATTAAACACCTATTTTGGAGTTACTAACAGGCATAAAATTTGAGTTAATAGGAATGATTGATTACAAAAGTCATTAATGGTTCCAACAAAAACAACTAATTTTGACAAAACAAATTAGCAGTAGAATGCACTTTTACAGACCCATACGGAAATATGTGTTACTGGCTACGCTGGTTGTATCGCATATAAGTTTGATACACGCCCAAACGGATTCCTTAGTTACGAAAAAGGATACTGCAAAACGGTACTTTATAGCATTGCCAATTGCTTTTTACGGCGAGGAGACAAACGTGGGACTTGGCGCCTCGGCAGGATATTACTATAGATGTAAGGATAATAAGATATCGAGCATACAGGGAAATGCTGTTTACACGCTAAAAAACCAGGTAAGTCTGAACGTACTTCCTAAAATATATACTAGCACAAGGGATTTTTATTACTCTGGACACTTAAAGGTAAACTACTACCCCGATAAGTTTTTTGGAATTGGCCGAAACACAAACGACACATTGGAGGAAAACTACACATCAAAGGATTTTTCTATATTGCTGCAGCGTCAAAGGATTCTTTTTGGAGTAATGATGATAGGTGCTCAGGCCCAGTTTAATTACTACCAAGCGGTGGAAATTAAGACGGACGGATTGCTATCGCAAGGAGTAACAGGAATGAACGAAAAGTTTACATCGGGATTGGGTTTATTAATGACCTGGGATACCCGCGATAATATGTTTTACGCAACCGATGGCGAGTTCTATAAAGCGTCGTTAATGGTTTACAGCAAAATATTCGGTAGTTCTTTAGATTTTACAAGACTTACTGTTGATCTACGTAATTTTTACTCGCTTGGACAGAAACACATCATTGCATTACAGATTTATGGCGATTTAACCTGGGGAAGCACTCCTTTTCAGATAATGCCAGCCCTAGGAGGAGGAGATATTCTTAGGGGTTACTATAAAGGTCGGTTTAGGGATAAAATGATGATGTGCGCACAGGCCGAGTACCGTTTCCCTATATATAAATGGTTAAAAGGAACTGCATTTGCTGGTGTGGGCGATGTAGCAAACGATTTGGACAGATTTGACATATCGCAATCCAAGGTGGCATACGGAGCAGGTTTAAGAGCAAGAGTGAATCCGGTTAATGTTCATCTGCGCTTTGATATTGCTTTTACAAGGGATAGAGAACCTGCGTTTTACTTTACGGCGTCGGAGGCATTTTAATTTAGATAGAAGAATACAGACACTAAAATTTGAAAGACCTCCATTCGGAGGTCTTTTCGTTTAAAACAATTATTTTAGATTTTTCACTTCCCCCGCCTAGCGGCAGGCAGGTTCGAAATGACAAGAATGCTTACAGCATTGTCGATTCAACTTCTTCAACAGTGATAGGAATGCGCTGTCCTAGAATTCTGCAACCTTTGTCGGTAATTAGAATATCGTCCTCTAGGCGAATTCCACCAAAGTTGGCGTAATCGGCTAGTTTGGCGTAGTTAATAAACGACTCGTTAATTTTCTCCGATTTCCACTTCTCGATAAGCGCTGGGATAAAGTAGATACCAGGCTCAACGGTTAGTACAAATCCTGTTTGTATGCGACGTCCACAACGTAGGTAGGCTGTACCGAATTGGTCGGAGCGCGATATTTCATCATCGTAACCAACATTGTTTTCGCCTAAATCCTCCATATCGTGAACATCGAGCCCCATCATATGGCCCAAACCGTGAGGGAAGAATAGCGCGTGAGCGCCATTTGCTACGGCATCATCAACATTACCTTTCATTAGTCCAAGAGCCGAAAGACCTTCGACAATAACCTTTGCCGATGCTTTGTGAACATCTAAATAAGGTATGCCCGGTTTTGCAATTTCAATGGCTTTATTGGTTGCAGCAAGTACAATGTTATAAATATCCTTTTGCTGTTGGGAGAACTTACCACCAACAGGTATTGTTCTGGTGTTATCCGAAGCATAATGAGAAACAGATTCTGCACCGCAATCAACAAGCAACATGCGACCTTGCTGAAGAATTTGAGAGTGGTCGTGGTTGTGAAGCGTTTCGCCATTCTGCGATAGAATTATTGGGAACGATGGCATTGTACCGTGCGCAACGGCAATACCCTCAATAAATCCAGCAATCTCGCGTTCCGATGCACCAACCTTTGCCATTTTCATTGCAGTGGTGTGCATCTTATACCCAATAGCGCAGGCCTTTTCAATTTCATCAATCTCGCAGGCCTCTTTAATAGATCGTAGGCTAACGATAGCCTTAATAAACTCTAATGAGGAGTAGGTTTTAATAAACGATTGGTTGATACCAAGCAAACGCTCTAGTGTTAGTATATTCTCTGCGCGGTACGGAGGAATAATGTGAATTTTACGTCCGTGACGGATAGCGCGCGAAATAGTTGTGTTCAGTTCCTTTAAAGGATGAGTTGATAATACGCCAACCTTTTCGCCTAACTCCTTAAGCTTGGGTTGTGGGCCCATCCAGATGATATCGTCGATATCGAAATCGTCGCCGTAGAGGCAATCCTTACCGTCTTCAATGTCGATAATACCAATTAAATTAGGTATATCGAGCCCAAAGAAGTAAAGGAAATTACTATCCTGACGGAAATGGTAGGTGTTGTTAGGATAGTTCATTGGACTCTCGGTATTACCCATTAGAATGGCAATACCCGATTTGATTTTCTTTCGTAGTTTTAATCTACGGTCGATATAAACCTGTTTTTCAAACATAATTGAAAAAATTAATTTTAGATTTGTTGCTCTAAAGGTAATGCCAAAACAGGAAAAATTCAAATGATAAAATTCATAAAACGACATATTAACTCTTTTCTTTGGGCTCTGATTATACTAATACTATGCGGAGCACCCTCCTCGGAGTTCCCAAGTGTGGGCTTTTTAAATATACCACATCTCGATAAGATTGTTCATTTTGGTTTATATGTAGTGTTCACCATGCTTTTATTATCGGAAACAAATGCAAAGCGTAAAAAAGGAGAACTAGAGATAAAATCTGTTTTCATAAGTTTAACCATCGCAATTTTTTACGGTCTACTAATTGAATTAATGCAAATGCTAGTATTCAAAAGCAGGGGTGCAGAATTCTGGGATTTTGTAGCGAATACAGTGGGAGCGATTGTTGCAGTATTATCTTATAGACTAGTAAGTAAAATAACAAATCACATAATTTAGAGTTATATAGTGTAAACCATGTTTATTGTTTCAATGAACAAGATTGCCTATTTGTTTCTTTTTTCTATACTTATTGGTAATCAGTTGTTTGGTCAAAACCTGATTCTTAACCCAACATTTGACGATTACATATCATATTTAGATAGTAACAGAAGAAGGGTTTATCAGCCCAAACATTGGTTTTATGAGGGACAACGGTTAAATCATCCGGTATACTTTTCATCGGCAAGAGTTCTGGACCCAACAGTTAAAACCAAATTTCATCCAGAGGCGGAATTAATTAGGCAAGGAAATCATATCAACTATATAAGTGTTCTTGTATTACCCAATACACAAAAAACCTACACTTATCTTAAAGAAACACTGGAAAAGGGGAAAAAGTATAAGATTAATGTTGACATTAAGGTTTATAATCAGTCCAATTGCCTTTCAGATTTAATAGTGGGTTTTTGGGATACCATAAAAGAGAAGGACAATGACTATTCTCAAACGGTTCGGCTTCCTGTACCCGATTCTGTTCCGTTCGATCTTTTCTGCAATAATTGGATAACACTTGAACAACAGTTTGTTGCAAATGGCGACGAAAAGATTTTTGTTATAAGCGCCGGAACACCAATGGATTATATGGATATTGTAAAGTCAAATCCAGAAAAATTTCAAGTTTATTACCGAAGGAATACATACCAGTTAAAATTTTTAGTGGACAACATTCGCTTGGCGCCCATAGATAGTTTCTTATTAGTAAAGGAATCGCTTCTAAATCAGCAAAATCTTGAATTAATGAAACAAGGAGAAAGTATTGTTCTTACAAATGTTTTCTTTGATTTTGATAAATATGAGATTCTTAAAACGTCTTACCCTTCATTAGATTTGATTGTGCAATATCTTCAAAAGAATACAAACATTCATATTTTGGTGACAGGACATACCGATAACATTGGCGGATTGGATTATAACCAAAAGTTGTCGGAACAAAGAGCAAAATCGATTGTGGATTACTTAATAAGTAAAGGAATTGATGAGAAACGACTCCAGTACAAAGGATATGGTAATCAACATCCAATTAGCGATGATAAAACCAAGCAGGGAAGAGCAAAGAATAGAAGGATTGAGATGCAGATTATCAATAAATAAAAAAATAGATTCTTCTTTTCCAGTTTTTAATTAACTTTGCAATTCGAATGTGGAAAGATTTGACTGATTGCAACCACAATAAATAAATGCTAAAACAGAATTATTCTCGCAATCGCCCAAACCTTCCCGTCGCATTTTTGTTAATCAATCTAAATTCTTAATAAGATGGGATATTTATTTACATCCGAAAGCGTGTCTGAAGGGCATCCAGATAAGGTTGCCGATCAAATTTCAGATGCATTACTTGATGAGTTTCTACGTCAGGATCCTAATTCAAAAGTTGCTTGCGAAACCCTTGTAACAACCGGATTAGCAGTTCTAAGTGGTGAGGTTAAAACAAAAGCATACGTTGATGTTCAAGAGGTGGCCCGTAGGGTTATCCGCCGTATTGGCTACACAAAGCACGAGTATCGTTTCGATTCTGAGTCGTGTGGTGTAATTTCTTCAATACACGAGCAATCGCCAGATATTAACCGTGGTGTAGAGCGCGAAACCGAGGAAAACCAGGGTGCCGGTGACCAAGGTATGATGTTTGGTTACGCAAGTCGCGAAACCGATGACTATATGCCACTATCATTGGTGTTATCGCATGTGCTACTAATGGAACTTGCAAAAATTCGTCGCGAAGGCAAGGAAATGACCTACCTCCGCCCCGATGCAAAATCGCAGGTAACCCTTGAGTACGATGAAAAAAATCAACCAGTGCGTATTCATACAATCGTAGTTTCAACTCAGCACGACGAGTTTGATACAGACGATAACCGAATGCTTGAAAAAATACGCATGGATGTTAAGAACATCCTGATTCCTAGAGCAAAGGCGAAATTCCCTGAGCGCGTACAGAAACTTTTCAAGGACGATTTCATCCTACACGTTAACCCAACCGGAAAGTTTGTAATTGGTGGTCCACACGGTGATACCGGTTTAACCGGACGTAAAATTATTGTAGATACCTACGGTGGTAAGGGCGCTCACGGTGGTGGTGCTTTCTCCGGTAAGGATTCATCGAAGGTTGATCGTTCTGCAGCTTATGCAGCCCGCCACATTGCTAAAAACATGGTGGCTGCAGGTATTGCCGATGAGATTTTGATTCAGGTTGCCTACGCAATTGGCGTTGCACAACCAGTGGGTCTTTACGTGAACACCTACGGAACATCAAAGGTAAAACTTACCGATGGTGAAATTGCGCAGAAAGTTCAGAAGGTATTCGATATGCGCCCAGCAGCAATAGTAAAGCGCTTTGGATTGAAAAATCCAATTTTTGAGGAAACCGCAGCATACGGCCATTTTGGTCGCGATTACTTCAAGCGTGAGGTTGAGTTCATTGTTAATGGTAATGGCAACGGAGCAAAAACCGAAAAACGTATGGTTGAGTTTTTCACCTGGGAAAAGTTGGACTATGTTGATATTTTGAAGAAAGAGTTTGGATTATAATAATCATTCTGGAATATATGAGCCCGGCTGTATTTAGCCGGGCTTTTTTATTTTGAAAATAGCAGGAAATTTAATTATGAAAAATATTCCGGTGCTCTGCACCTTGAAACCACCATCTCTCCTCTTGTTCTACAAATATTTTGGTGCTCTGCACCTTAAAAATCAACAAAAATATACAAACAACTTGCGGCAGAGCCGCTTAATATTTGTAGCATTTAATGTTGCCAGTAAGTTTGAGGTGCAGAGCACCGAAATATATACAAAGAGGAAAAGTTACAACGAATAAGAGACTTTGCCACAGGATATAGTTTATTATGTTTATTATTTATGGTGCAAGACATTGAAATATTTGTAGCACAGAATTTTGATGGGTTTTCATAAAAATATTTGTTCAGTTTAGATATCACGGAGCTCTGCTCCTTCAATAGTTAATTAATCTAGGTTATTGGCTACAAATATTATGCGGCTTTGCCGCAGTATTTTTGCTTTTTTCTATTTTTTAGGGAGCAGAGCTCCAAAATATTTGTAGAGGAAATAAAATAGAAGATTTTTAGGTGCAGAGCACCGGAATATATCGATAAAGAAAAAATTTGTAGAAACAAGAAGAATGTTGGCGAAATATTAATTAAATTTAACTAACACCATAATAACCAACAAAATGGCGAATACCTACACAAAATTCTATGTTCACCTTATTTTTTCGCCTAAGAATAGAATGGCGTTAATCGAAAAAACATGGAAGGATGAACTAGAAAAATACATTGCTGGGATTATTCAAAATCATGGACACAAATTATTGGCCATTGGTGGAATGCCTGATCATGTTCATATATTCATTGGCTATAATGTTAACCAACTCATTCCAAATCTTGTAGAAGAAATTAAAACGTCATCAAATTCATGGATAAAGGAAAGAAAGTTGTTGAAATTTAAATTTGATTGGCAAAAAGGATACGGCGCATTTACCTATTCTCATTCACAAATCAACGAAGTTGTACAATATATTATTAATCAGGAGTATCACCATAAGAAGAAAACATTTAGAGAGGAGTATTTGGATATTTTAGTAAAGAATGACATAAACTATAGAGATGAATATAATTTTGAATTTTTCGATAAATAGAATAATTAATTTTCGACATATAATAAATCATCGTTGTTCAGATAAAACGTTTATTCCAATAACTTTATCTGATATTTCGCTCCACTGGAGCTTACGTTTGTATATTTTCCTATTTGCTACAAGTATAGCGCAACTCTGCTGCTAATTTTCAAGCCAAATGGTGGCAAAATACTTAGAGTCATCCTTTCAAAGTCGGGTTTTTTTTATATTAAAACCATAACATTTAGCTTTCTTTATTAATAACAATAAGCAATATCG
>WBUV01000156.1 GCA_008933525.1 Bacteroidales bacterium
TATGCTAAGGGCGTTGGAATTATTAAATCGGTAGGATTTGATTCAAAAGGAAATAAAGTTTCATCCATGGAACTTATTGAAATGCGTTAATTAGCTGTTTCTATTCATAAGAAAAGACGCAGGTTAACCCTGCGTCTTTTTCAATTCATAACAAACCTAAACAGTTAACTAACCAATTTGAAACCAAAACTATTTCCGTAATTTTTTAAATCCATCTTCAATTTTCATCCAGTAAATATCTGAATTTCCATTCCCTGGCAATATCCTTCTTTTTGCAATTGAACTTAGGGCCCAATTGGGCTGCAAATCGCTAAACTTTATTGTTTTTGCGGTTGAGGCAAAGAAAAGTATTTTTCCATCGAGTGATGTAGAAACACTTATGGCGTTAGGACAAGGTAAATTCAACTCTTTAACCAAATCTATTCCTTCAGTCCAGGTATCATCGGCATTATGGAAAAAGAGCATATAGGTTACTCGTTTCATATTGCTAGAATCTCGTTCCGATACACAGCCAATTAAATAGCTATCGTCAGGTGCAATGCAAGCATTGAAAATAGTTCCCTTTGCGTTTATTGGCGCAGGAAGTACTATTGGGTCTTGGTAAACACCATTAACCAGTTTAGAGCGAAGAATTTGCGAAACCTTTGTTTTTGCATCGGTACGACAAAAGTAGAGTGTGCCATCCTTAGTTAAAGAGGGGTAAAACTCTTCCTTTGCATTTATATTTTCCGGCAAGGGCATTGCTTCACCCCAAGTTCCATCGGCATTTCTACTTGCAAACCAAATATTTTGATTATTCCACCCCGGTTTTCGGGTTTCTCCCTCACGTGGTTTGGTAGAGAGAAAAAAGATTTTATTGCCATCAATCGAAAAGGCTGGTTCTGCAAAGAAATACATTGTATCCCTTGCAAAAGGGGCAACAACAGGCTCCTGCCAAACGCCATTAACTTTCTTGGTCATCATAATTGTGTTCCAATCACCTTGAAAAAGCGAGTAGTAAATCTCGTTTCCATCAATTGTCATGGCTAAATCGCGCTCGTACATTCCTGTAGAAATAAACCCCGGGGCAAACACTTTTGGAGTTAGTTCTGGCTGATTTATTTTATTTTCGGATTGTCCAAACGCTGTTGTTGAGTTAATTAAAGCCAAAACAGGAACAATGAAGTAAAGTAATTTTATATGTTTCATATATTTTAAATTTAAATTATTGTTTTAGTAAGCTTTATATTACAATGCCCTTTTTCAAAACAAACGAAACACCCATGATATGAAATAGCTCAACACATGGGTGCTTCTAAAGGTTAAAGGGTTTAGAATAGCTATTCCACAAATAAGATACGTGAAGTGGTTTTTACCCTATTAAAAATTTTCATAAAAAAAGTCGGATTAAAAACCCGACTCCTTAGTATTTTCAATATGCTTCATTAATCTTGGATTCAATATTACTCTTGACCGTATCTATCAATGAGTCCAACTCGTATTCAGCAGGATTTATAGGAGGTAAAAAGCTAACCCGTATAGGCGTTCCTGGGCGAGGAATTTTAGATCCACGAGGAAATGCCTTAAATGCACCCGAAATGGCAACCGGAACAACCGGAACATTCAACTCACGGCTTAGTATGGCAAATGTTTTCTTGAAATCGCCCAATTCGCCAGTATACGTTCGTGTTCCCTCTGGGAAAAGAATGATTTTTTTACCGCTCTTAAGAATTTCTGCAAGTTTTTGGATGGATTCTTTTAAATCCTTATCAATATCCATTACAATAACATTGTTCTTACTAGCCATAAATCTTGCAACCCAATTGTTTACGTGTTTCTTTTTAGCGTAAAAATAAGTTGAGCGGAATGTTTTGCGTTTTATAAATGATGCCACAAGTAATCCATCCAAATAGCTTTGATGGTTTGGTGCAATAATGCAGGGACCCTCTGGAATATTTTCAGTTCCCTCGCTCTTGAATTTAAAGTAGATCTTAAAGAATCCTTTTGAGATATTTTTAATGAAATTTTGTGTTGGCCAAGTTTTGGGAAGTTTAACATGCACCTTCTCCTTTAGAAGTTCTGTCCAGTTTGTCCCTTCTTCCTTATTGAAGAGCTTATGCTCCCGAATATGATCAACCATAGCCTTCACAGAAGGGAAACGAACCAACTTTTCGTTATCGAATTTAAGCCCGAACCTGGTTTCGATAAAATCGATAAGCGATAGTCGTCCCAATGAATCCAGTGCTATATCAAACTCCAAATGGTCGTCGGGCGATATCTCCATATCAACCTGACTTTCAATGAACGATTTTACAGCACGGTACTCCTCATTATCGGGGTGCTCCACTTTTCCCTTTTTCTTTTTGGGGGCTTCAGCCAACTCTGCTAACTTGAACCGCTGCAGTTTTCCTAGTCTTGTTCGGGGTAGTTCAACATTAACTAAGGAAAAATGCATTATACGCTTATAGGAACTTAGATTTTTGTTGAACTCCGGCATTAGTGTTTCCCTAAAATACTGATCTGGGCTCTTGATACCTAATTCCGATAAGCTTTTGTAATCGGGATGGATTACTGCGTGGAGCGCATCATTGAACAGGTAAACGCCTGCCTCCTTAACACAGGGCGATGCTTTTTCCAACTTTACTTCAAGTTCAACTGGATTGATATTTTTTCCGTTCGATAGAACAATTATCTCTTTTTTTCGACCTGTAATAAATAGATACCCTTTTTTATCGAAACGACCCAAATCGCCAGTATAAAGCCAGCCATCCTTTAAAACCTCCGCAGTTTCCTCTGGCCTGTTGTAGTAGCCCTGCATAATATTTGGGCCTTTGGCCACAATTTCGCCATCGCGAATTTCAACGGTAAGTCCTGGCAGTGCATGTCCAGGAGATCCTATCAGCACTCTACCTGGGCGAGTAAATGTAATCATAGGAGCTGCTTCGGTCATTCCAAATCCCTCCAAAACATCAAAACCTAAGGTTTGATAGAATCCTCCAACTTCCTTGCTTAATGCTGCTCCTCCCGATACTAGATACTCCAAATGCCCTCCAAATCCACGATGCACTTTACCAAATATTTTCTTGCCCAAAGTTTTACTCTTGGTCAGTTTTACAACGCGAAATAGTAATCGGCCAATAAAACTTGCATCAATTTTAGCCTTTACACCCTTATAAATCAACTCGTATAAACGTGGAACGCCAATCATTATGGCAACCTGATTGTTCTTTAAAGTTTCCAGCAGGTCGGTAGATTGCATTGAGGGGCTCATAACTATTGTACCACCAACCTTTAGGGGAGCCATCATTGAACCTGCAAGTGGGAATATATGATGCATTGGCAACAGCATCAGCACTTGTCGTTGTGGAGTAAATATCACCACATCCTCCGATACTGCTTTGATGTTAGCCAACAAGTTTTTGTACGATAGCATCACACCCTTTGGGCTTCCAGTTGTACCCGATGTATAAATGATAACCGCCGTGCTCTCCACATCCGTGGGTATTATTGGCTCAACGGCTATTTCAATGGCTGGTAACTGAAACTCCCCGAAAACCAAAACTTCTGGTGAGTAGTTAAGGTTCTGTTTTATATTGCCAAGTTCCTTAATTTGACCTTGACTTGTAAATATCAGTTCTGGCTGACAATCGTTCAGAATATAGGACACATCCTCGGTCGATGCAGCAAAATCAACCGGAATAACAACACAACCATTCTTCAATGCCGCGTAGAAGGCATAAATCCACTCAATTCTATTTTCGGAGAAAATTGCAACCCTCTTGTACCCTTTATCCTTAAAAAGTTGAGCGTACTGTGCAATATTTTGAAATAGTTCCTTGTAGGAAATATGCTTTTCCTTCGTAATTACTGCAATTCTATCGATACTCTCACTACTTATTATCATGCTCATAATTTAATTGAAGTAAGTGCAAAGTTATGTGAATATTTTTGACGTACGTTTGAATTAAAAACAAATAGCGGTTAAAAACCGCTATTGTTTTGTTAAATTATCTATTAAAATATTACTTCACCACTATCTCATCAATAAATATCCAAGATGGCTCGCCAGCACTAATGTGGTCGGCAGGTAACTTTCCATAGGATTTTGCGAAAACTTTCACATATCGCGCTTTTATCTTAACATCTAATCCAAACTCCTTGATTGTTGGATTTTGCTCCTTATCGGACACTGTGTTTGAAACAACCCCAATAGTCGTAAAGTTTACATTATCGTTAGAGGTTGAGTAGGTTACCATTTTGGGCATCATAATCCAAGGGCCAATATCCTGAAGGAAGTTGGCTCCCATATAGTTTATTTCTTTCTCCTCTCCCAAATCTATAACCGCCTCAAAATCCTGATTATGGAAACCCTGCCATCCTCCTACCCTGAAGTTGGTGATTCCACGGAAACCATCCACCAACGCGAACTTTCCTCCACCAGTGTAAAGTGAACTATACTCACTCTTGATAGCAATATCCTTAATATCCTTCACCTTAACAAATTTGCCCTCAATAATTGCGCTGGTTTCACCACTCGGAAGAACTGCATAGGCCTTTACAATCTTCGATTCAGTTAGTACAACCTTATTTCCTTGTCTCCATTGCAATCCTCCACCCTGCTTGTCGATATCGAATAATGCGTAAAAAATCATTGCTTCGGGTTGAATTGATGATAAATTCAACTCCAAACTCTCGGTAAACGATTGAGTTGATGTGTGAAATGCAGGAGCAACCGCAATTGTGTTGTCTTCTATTTTGGTTACAGGCATATCGGAATCGGAACTAGCCCAAGCATTATTGGGTTGATTGGTCATAACAAACTTCAACTCACCACCAGCAACAATTTCCGAGTGGTCAATCCAACTACGGGTTAATGGCTGTCCGTTGAGGAATACCTCCGCTATGTAAATGTTTTGGGGTGAATTATTTTGAGCAATAATGGTGAACTGCTTTCCATTCTCCAAGTTAAATGTTGCTTTTGGAAACAGTGGCGAACCAATCACATACTGTGTGCTACCCGGGCAAACAGGATAGAAACCTGCAGCGCTGAGAATGTACCAAGCGCTCATTTGACCACAATCCTCGTTTCCGCAAATTCCATCGGGTTTATGGGTGTACATCTCATCCATAATTTTTCGAACCATCTGCTGCGTTTTCCAAGGCTTGCCAACATAATTGTAGAGGTAAGCCATATGGTGACTAGGCTCGTTCCCGTGTGCATACTGTCCAATTAAGCCGGTTATATCTACCTGATTTTTACCTGATAATTGCGATGAAGTTGAGAAAAGGTCATCGAGTCTTTTTTCGAAGTTATCTTTACCTCCGTGCAACTTTATCAGTCCAACAATATCCTGTGGAACGTAAAAACTGTACTGCCAACTATTGGCTTCGGTGAAGTTCTGGTCAACCTCCGCCGGGTTGAAGTTATCCTTCCAACCTCCATTAATACGTGGACGCATAAAGCGAGTTGTGGGGTCGAACAGGTTTTTATAAGCCTGAGCACGTTTTGTGAATTCAACGTAATCGGAATTTTCGCCCAAATCTTTGGCAAATTGAGCAATGCACCAATCGTCGTAGGCGTACTCAAGGGTTTTGGAAACCGACTCGTGCTCCATATCGCCGGGGATAAAGTTATGCTGCTTAAACTCCTTTAGACCAAAATGATCGAGCTTAGCGCTATGCTTCATTGCCTGAAGGGCAAACTTTTCATCGAAATTCCTAATACCTTTCTTCCACGCATCAACAATTACAGGTACAGAGTGATAGCCTATCATACATTCCGTTTCGTTTGCAGCAAGTTCCCATACCGGAAGTCGACCACCAAAGCGGTAATGCGATAGGAATGTATTGATGTAATCGCCAGTTCTTTTAGTATCGATAATAGTCATTAGCGGGTGCCAAGCCCTGTAAGTATCCCAAAGTGAGAAAACAGTGTATGGAGTGAATCCATCGGCCTGATGAATTTGGTTATCCATTCCGCGGTACTGTCCATCAACATCAGAAAACACATTGGGCACAACCATTGCGTGGTATAGCGATGTGTAGAATGTGGTTAATTGCTCAGGAGTTCCTCCGCTTACATCTATACGCGAGAGCTCTGTATTCCAAAGTTTTTGAGCATCGGCTACAACAGCATCAAAATCCCAACTGGGCAATTCGGCTTCAAGGTTTTTAAGTGCGCCCTCCTCGCTCACAGCAGAAACGCCAACTTTTACGAGCAATTGTCCATTTTTAGGATTAGCAAACTGAAGCCATAGCTTTAGATTTTTTCCTTCGGTTTTAATCTGGCCATTTTCATCGGTAGAAAGAGATATTTCGTCCTTCTCAACAAAATTTGGCCCCATAGAAATTGGCTCTGAGAAACGAATTACGAAATAGATATGTTGGTCCTTTGCCCACATCTTTGAACGACGAAATCCGTGTAGTTCATTCTTCCCAACAACCTTAATCCACGATTCTAAAACCTTATCGCGATGCTCAAGGTCAATTACCAATGCAGCCTTCTTGGGTTTGTCGAAAGTGTATCGATGAAAACCAACCCGTGCAGTAGCACTCATCTCTGCCTTTACTTTGAATTTATCGAGATAAACCGAGTAGTAACCGGCCTTTGCCGTTTCGTTCTTTTTCTGAAACGTCGACGAATACTCTGTATTTTTAAAAATAGGTTTTCCTGTGACTGGGGCAATCAGAATATCGCCATAATCCGACGCACCCGTACCGCTGAGGTGGGTGTGAGAGAAACCGTAAATTACATTATCGGAGTAGTGATATCCAGAGCATCCATCCCAACCTGTAAGGCGTGTATCGGGACTTAACTGAACTAAACCATAGGGAACCGTTGCTCCAGGATATGTGTGACCGTGAAAATCGGTTCCAATGAATGGATTCACATACTCCACAGGGCTTTTTTCCTGCGAAAACAGCGCAATGCTAATAAGCATCAAAACTGCAAGTAGTTGAGGTTTTTTCATATGCTTTATATGTTTTTTCTAAACGCCAAGGCGCAAAGGCGCAATTCTTAGCGTCTTTGAGCCTTTGCGTTCATTTTATAGTTTTAATTTTAAAAGAGTTATCAATAGTTCCACTATACTTAATTACATATTTCCGTCCGGGCAGAATATGCAAATAGTTATTTTCAAACCTGCAATCGGAATTATTGCTGCTTAACTCCACAAAGAATGCAGGGTATTTTGATGACAAAGTTATTGTTCCACCATTGTTGCTCTTAGTAATCTCCTTAACTATTTGGGGATTCTCCAATTGCAATTTGCCTACTTTACCCATAAACGATACGGATTCAAACTCAGCTCCATCC
>WBUV01000157.1 GCA_008933525.1 Bacteroidales bacterium
TAAAATAATATACTATGTCAGCAAAAGTTTTAAATTTCGATACCGAAGCTCGCGATAAACTCAAAAGAGGAGTTGATCAACTTGCAAATGCAGTTAAAGTAACTTTAGGACCTAAAGGTCGTAACGTGGTTATTGAGAAAAAATTTGGCTCTCAACAAGTAACCAAGGATGGTGTTACCGTTGCTAAAGAAATTGAATTGAGCGATCCTTTTGAGAATGTAGGTGCTCAAATGGTGAAGGAAGTTGCTTCGAAAACTGCCGATAACGCAGGCGATGGAACAACAACTGCAACAGTTTTGGCTCAATCAATCGTTAATGTTGGTTTAAAGAACGTTACAGCAGGTGCAAATCCAATGGATTTGAAACGTGGTATCGATAAAGGTGTTGCTAAAGTTATTGAGCACCTAAAAAAACAAACAATTGCAGTTGGCGACGATTATCAGAAAATTGAGCAGGTAGCTACCATTTCGGCAAATAACGATAACGAAATTGGCAAGCTGATTGCAGAGGCAATGAAGAAGGTAAAGAAAGAAGGTGTTATCACAGTTGAAGAGGCTAAAGGTATTGAAACAACTGTTGAAGTTGTTGAAGGTATGCAATTCGACCGTGGTTACATTTCTCCTTACTTCATTACCGATCCTGAAAAAATGATCACAGTTCTGGAGAATCCATTTATCCTGATTACCGATCGTAAGATATCTACTATGAAGGATTTACTTCCAGTTCTTGAGCCTGTAGCACAAGCTGGTCGTGCTCTTTTGATAATTGCCGAGGATATTGATGGCGAAGCGCTTGCAACTTTGGTTGTTAACAAGTTGCGCGGCTCATTGAAGATTGCTGCTGTAAAAGCCCCAGGATTTGGCGATCGTCGTAAGGAGATGTTGGAAGATATCGCTATCCTAACAGGTGGTGTTGTTATTAGCGAGGAAAAGGGTCTTCGTTTAGATGGCGCTAAAATGGATATGCTTGGTCGTGCCGAAAAAATTACCCTCGACAAGGAGAATACAACCATTGTTAATGGTGGAGGTGCAAAGGAAAGTATCGACAAGCGTATTGCTCAAATCAAAGTACAGATTGAAAATACAACCTCGGATTACGATCGCGAAAAACTTCAGGAGCGTTTGGCTAAACTAGCCGGTGGTGTTGCAGTTCTTTATGTTGGTGCTGCTACCGAAACTGAGATGAAGGAGAAAAAGGACCGTGTTGACGATGCATTAAACGCAACCCGTGCTGCTGTTGAAGAAGGTATTATTCCTGGTGGTGGTGTTGCTTACATCCGTGCAATTGAGGCTCTTGAAAACCAAAAAGGTATTAATGATGATGAAACTACTGGTATTCTAATCGTTAAGAGAGCTATTGAGGAGCCTCTTCGTCAGATCGTTGCTAATGCAGGCTTAGAGGGATCTGTTATCGTTCAAAAGGTTAAAGAAGGTAAGGACGATTTCGGCTATAACGCTCAAAGCGATAAGTTCGAGAACCTTTACAAGAGTGGAGTTATTGACCCAACCAAAGTTGCTCGTGTAGCGCTTGAAAATGCTGCTTCTATTGCAGGTTTACTACTCACAACTGAGTGTGTAATTACCGAGAAGAAGGAAGATAAACCAATGGCTCCAATGGGTGGTCCAGGTATGGGTGGAATGGATATGATGTAGAATTGTATCGATATATAGTTAAAAGCGGAGATTTTTCTCCGCTTTTTTATTATTTGTGCCACCGTCAAACCGAAACAACCTATTTCAGAATCATCAAATTTTCAATATCTTTGCAATCCAATTTAGGAACTGAGGATGGAGAATATCAGAAACTTTTGCATTATAGCTCATATCGACCATGGAAAAAGTACATTGGCCGATAGATTACTTGAAAGCACCAATACGCTTACACAGCGTGAGTCGCAGAATCAAGTGCTCGATAGTATGGATCTTGAGCGCGAAAAAGGGATTACAATTAAAAGCCATGCAATTCAAATGGAGTACAAGCATGGTGGCAAAAACTATACTTTGAATCTTATTGATACTCCAGGCCATGTCGATTTTTCCTATGAGGTTTCCAGAGCTATTGCTTCGTGCGAGGGAGCTTTGCTCGTTGTTGATGCAACTCAAGGAATTCAAGCCCAAACCATCTCAAATTTATACCTTGCCTTAAATCACGATTTGGAGATTATTCCAGTTATCAACAAAATTGATATGGAAGCGGCAATGGTTGAGGATGTTAAGGATCAAATAGTAGATTTAATTGGCTGCAAGCGCGACGATATTTTACCTGTTAGCGCTAAAACTGGAGAGGGTGTCGACGCCATACTCGAAGCAATTATTGCAAGGATTAATCCTCCAAAAGGCGATCCCAATGCACCATTGCAGGCATTGATCTTCGACTCGGTATTCAACTCATTCCGAGGTATCATTGCTTATTTCAAAGTAGCTAATGGCACTATTCGCCCTGGCGATAAGGTTAAATTCTTCAATACAGGCAAAGAGTATACTGCCGACGAAGTGGGAATTTTAAGATTGAAACTACAACCACGCGATTCAATTGGCGCTGGCGATGTAGGCTATATCATATCAGGAATAAAGGAGTCTACCGAAGTTAAAGTTGGCGACACCATTACACATGTCGATAGGCCCTGCGATAAGTCTATTGCGGGTTTCGAAGATGTAAAACCTATGGTTTTTGCGGGTGTTTACCCTGTTGATGCCGATGATTACGAGGATTTAAGAGCATCGTTGGATAAACTTAAACTTAACGATGCATCGCTCAGCTACGAGCCAGAATCTTCGCTAGCATTAGGATTTGGTTTCCGTTGCGGATTCCTAGGGTTGCTCCATATGGAAATTATTCAGGAAAGGCTTTACCGCGAATTCGACATGGACGTAATCACAACCGTTCCTAACGTATCGTACAAAGTACACACTACAAAGGGAGAGGTTATTGAAGTTCATAACCCCAGTGGATTGCCAGGACCAACTGTAATCGATTTCATTGAGGAACCAGTTATCAACGCTCAAATCATTACAAAATCCGATTACTTGGGAGCAGTAATGAAACTTTGTATTGATAAACGAGGAATTCTTAAAAATCAGGTTTTTATTACCTCCGATAGGGTAGAGGTTACTTTTAGGATGCCGCTCAGCGATATTGTATTCGACTTCTACGATAAACTTAAGTCGATCTCCAGAGGCTATGCATCGTTCGATTACTTTATGGATGGATACGCTGAGGCAAAATTGGTTAAGTTGGATATTCTGCTTAATGGCGAAATGGTGGATGCACTATCCTCTCTAATCCATTTCGATTATGCTTACGATTTTGGTCGTAAAATGTGCGAAAAACTTAAGGAATTGATTCCCCGTCAGCAATTCGATATTGCTATTCAAGCAGCCATTGGAGCAAAAATTATTGCCCGCGAAACAGTTAAAGCCCTTCGAAAGGATGTTACTGCAAAATGTTATGGAGGCGATATTACGCGTAAACGTAAGTTACTTGAAAAGCAGAAGAAAGGAAAGAAACGTATGCGCCAGGTTGGATCGGTTGAGGTTCCACAGGAAGCATTCCTTGCTGTTCTAAAAATGGACTAACGCGAATAAAATACAAATGGAAAGAAGCAGCAATGCTTCTTTTTTTTTATCTTCGATGTAATATAAAAAACAGTTAAATGAAAAATTTTATTAAAAGGGGGTTCTTAACCATTCTTGCTTGTACATTAGTTTACGCCTTATCGGCACGTTCAATCAGTGCGTTTTATCATTATGATAGTTTACAAAGCGATGTCCCCTTATTTAATCATGACTCGTTGCTTAGTAAGAGAAATCATTCCAACGAAGTTAAGAATTCCTCGCAAGGGAATTTATTCTCAGCGCTCACAGGAAGAGTTGCAGGAGTTAAAGTGACGTCTGCATCAGGTCATTTTGCAGGAGGAAGTAGAATTACAGTTCGAGGTTTACGGTCGGTTACTGATAACAACCAGCCGCTTATTATTGTCGATGGAGTGCCCTATAGCAATATTGATTACTCTGCAATTGGACTTTCTGTTCAAGGTTACGACTTAGGTTCAATGGTTTATGATTTAAACTTGTGGGATATTGACAGCATAGATATTCTCTCACCGAACCAATCCACTGTTTTTGGATTTCAAGGGAGAAATGGTGTTATTCAAATTCATACAAAAACGCATAACTATTCCGAAAAACTTTCTCTTAGGATTAACTATAATACCTCGTTTAGCGTTGAAAATGTGGCAATATTTCCCGATCTTCAAAAAAAGTATGGAGGAGGTCTAACAGGACTTTTCGAAACGGCCAATATTAATGGTCAAGACTATTTGCTTCCTGAGTATCGTTACGATGAGAGTTGGGGGCCAAAGTACGATCAAAGTATTAGAGTCCTTCATTGGAATGCATTTGACGCATGGGACAGCCAGAACTTTTTAGTGCCCAAACCATGGGTTTATCCCAAAAATGATTATCGAAACATTTTCAATAAAGGAGTCGATTTTCAAAATAATATTCAAGTTAAGGCATCGTATAAGTTTTTTACATTAAATGCTTCTTACACCAATAGGAGGAACAACGGAATTTATCCTAGCAGCAAATTTTCGACAAATAATCTAAATGTTAACACTAGCCTTAGTTACCGTGAGTTTGTGAAATTGTTTGCTAGTTTTACATATTCCGACAACGAAACCGAAGGTAGAGTTTCTATAAATAATTACTACAACAATCCCATTGGTAGTTTGTGGCAATGGAGCCAGACATCGGTAGATTATGATGATTTAAAAATTTTTTCCAACCCAGATGGTAGTCAAAGAGCATGGAATAGAGTATCATGGAACGATCCTTCGCCTGCTTATCTCGACAACCCGTTCTGGGCTCTTAAAAATAATTTTCAAAGCGATAGTCGTGATAGGTACTTCTTCAATTCGCAAATTCAACTGAATCCTTTTAAATGGCTTTTATTAAATGGCGTGGTTGGATACGATACATATAAGTTGAAGAATCAAAATAGAGTGGCAGTTGGATCGGTAAATTTATCGAGGTATGGGATTGATAAGTTTAATTTTGACGAAACCTTTTTAGACTTCTTTGCCCTGTTCCATGAAAGTTTCTTTAATGATAACTTATCGGTTGGAGTTAAGGTTGGGGTGTTTAAAACTGATGGAGGAATGGATATTTTCGGGGGTGAAACTAAAGATGGTTTGCTAGTGCCAAACGATTATTCACTTTCAAACTCAACAAGTATTGCTAGCCTTTACTCTATGAGAATGGAAAAATCCTTTAAAGGATTTTATTCTGAAGCAAACATTGGTTTTTCGAACTCTTTATACATGAATCTCACCTTGCGAAACGATAAAGTTGATTTGCTTTTCGATAACTATTCATTGTTTACTAAGGGTTTGGAGTTGAGGTATATCCCGAAAGTAAATTCAGAATTAGTATCACGTATCGAGTTTTTTGGTGGTTATAATCAAATTGATAATCTTTTCACTTCGGCCAATGATGTTAATCCTGAAAAAATTACAAGTGTTGAGGTGGGGACTGATATTTCAATTCAGGGATTTTTTGCTTTAAATATTTCCTATTATAGATCTAAAACCGAATCGGGTATTATCTATTTACCAATTCCTATGGGTGATGATGTCCCCAGGAATATGTACAATTCAAAAAACAATGGGCTTGTATTAAGTTTCACGGGCAAACCTATAATGACCAATAAATTCAAATGGATAACAAATCTTCATCTTACGCATCAAAAAATTAAGGTAACCAAATTATATCAAGGTATTGAGTCGCTTGTAATGGGTTATAACCTTATGATCAAGAATGGAGAGTCATTCCCTATGATTTTTGGAACCGATTATGTTAAAGATAGCAAAGGTAATATTGTTGTTAATCCGAATGGCCAATTCGCTGTAACCGAATTAAAACCGTTGGCAAAAGTTAATCCCGATTTATTTGGTGGTTTTACAAATTCTTTTGAGTATAAGAATTTTCAACTGAATATTCTTTTGGACTTTCAGATTGGAGGAAATATGTACTACTCATCTTATAAATGGGGACTTCATTCTGGTCTCCTCAACGAAACAGTTAGAAACAATGAGTTAGGAAATAATATTAGAGATGATATAGATGATGGTGGAGGAGTTCTAATTGATGGTGTTTATGGGTATTATAATTACGGTAACGGAAGTGTTACATATGCCGATGCCTCTGGAAACATTGTTGCCAATCCAATAAATAATACAACTAGAATTTCTGCTCTCAATTGGTCCAAGTTTGGCCCCGATTCAAGGAATGTATTCAGTACTGATTTTATAAAGATTAGAGAAATATCCTTAAGCTACATTATTCCGACATCCAAAATGTCTCCGGTAAAATCGGTAAAAGTGTCCGTATTTGCCAGAAATATTTACACCTGGACAAATGGCAGTAAACATTTCGATCCGGAGTATATGCAGTTATCATCGAACAATGCACAAGGATACGAGTCGGTATATTTACCAAGCACCCGAACATTTGGATGTATGCTAAATATGAGTTTTTAGTTTATGAGCACATTTCATAAATGGTTACGCAATGTAAGAATGAACTACTCATCCGAGCAAACCTACATTGCCCAACGAATGCTTCAGGAACAAGGAGGTTGGACTTTACATCAAGATACTACTAAAGAAATTATTACAACGGCTATTGAGTCCTATAAACCTAAGTCCATCAGAATACTTGGAAGTGGTTGGTTGTTCGATGTTCCAATTGAGCATTTAATAGAGAGATGCGAAAGAATTGTTTTGTCCGATATCTATCATCCTAAACAGGTGATGAATAGGTATTCAAGGTATTCCAACATAACTTTTGAAACAACAGATTTGACCAATGGCGTGGTTGAATTGGCTTACACTATTAAGAAGAGCAACTTTTCTTTAGAGATTTTTCTGAGTACAATCCAAACGATGCCAAAAGTGCCTTATACTGAAGATTTAGTGGTTTCGGTGAATTTATTAAGTCAACTTAGCATTTTTATAACCGATTATCTTAAGAGCAACGTAAGGGCTGGTTACGACCAATTAGTAGAGATAGCGGAGGTTATTCAGCGGAATCATATTCAGAACCTTCCGAAGGGGAAATCGTTTCTTATCTCAGATTTTGAGGAGGAATACCTTGATGAACAAGGAAAATTAATTGGAACCAAGCCTACTGTATTCGTCGAAATTCCTTCAAAAACTAAGATCAAGGAATGGACATGGCATTTCGATTCCCAAATGACTTACCGCGAAG
>WBUV01000158.1 GCA_008933525.1 Bacteroidales bacterium
TGTTATTACAGTATTTATGATCGATTTTATTATTCGTGTTTTCTGGAATCCAAAGTATGCACCAACTTTAATAATTGGACGGCTTATTGTTAGCAGGCAGAATCCAGAGTATGTTGGTGCTGCTCAAAAAAAGGTTGCTTGGATTATTGGTGTTATCCTTTCCTTTGCAATGTTTGTGTTGATGGTGGTTGTTAATTCATACAGTATAATTACTGGACTAATTTGCCTTTTTTGCTTGATCTTTTTATTTTTCGAGTCGGTTTTTGGCATTTGTTTAGGTTGCCTATTGTATAAATTAATTTATAAGGATAAGGCGCAATATTGCCCCGGAGAGGTTTGTGATATTAAGCATAAGCACGATATTCAGAAAACATCATGGAAGCAGATTTTGATTGTGCTCGCAATGATTGGTGTTGTTTTTTTAATAGGATTTTTCTTCCACGAGTTTTTCAGTATAAAACCCTACGATTTGTTTGGAAATGTAGGACACTGATAGGTATATGGCAAAATAAAAAGCGCAAGAATAGTCTTGCGCTTCTTGTTTTTATAAGAGTGAGCTATTTTATCATTGGTAGATATTTTGCTCTGTTTTCAATTATCACCCAAATGTTAATGGCCAAAAGTACAATTGCTATAGGCAATCCTGATGGTGCATTAAATATGTGCGTAAGCACAATACCCACCATAATTGGGAAAATAACTATTGCTCCAAGAGCTCTAAACTTTGGAATCATAAACAAAGCACCTCCAACTATCTCAGCAACTGCAACAAGTGGCATTAACCAGCCAATTGTCATAAATGCAGTCATCAACTTTACCATTTCTGCGGGCAAATCATCGGGAACAGGCATGTAGTTCAGAAACTTATTCAGCCCCGAGTTGATAAACATAAGGCCAAACAGGATGCCAATAACCAGTAAAATCTTCTTTTTCATATTTCAATTTTTCTATATAAAACAACTAATTGTAATTTTAGTTCTATTCGTCTGGCAGATAATTAATTGGTTGCGTTGCGTTCGTTTTCTTTTGCTTTCCTGATACTATAAATCAACCCAATTAGCGGAGCAAGGAATATTACCAAACCTAACCCAAACATAAAAATATGTTCACCTTTTATTCCAGGGTTTAGAATTGCCTCATCAACCTTGTTGGGATTGTAGTAAACCGTAACTTTTGTATTAACAGGATACTTATCGGCCTCCACCTTGGCATCGCTTTCTATTTTGTACTGAGCGTAGTTGGTTAATCCTACCTTATCGGATACGTACTCAACGGTATCAAGAGTATAAGCGTAAACAATGTGAGGAACATATCGTGAACTCCGTGTTACCTCCGATGTAATAATTGTTCCTTCGGTAGTTGGCCAACTTTTGGTTGAATGGGCATCAATGGCATTATTTGTGGCAAAGTAGGTTAAGGCCAACCCTGCTAAGCTAGCTAGGATTATTATTAGCATCCCCGATTTTGTTAGTGGCTTTTCCATATCTTTTTGTTTGAGTTAATGGGTGTCTATTTTAATACTATTCAATTTTGATGATGTACAGTAGCCCTCCAATATCCTTTACATTGCCTTCGGGTGTTTTAACCTTGATATTCTCAAAGAAGATTTTGGTGGTTTTCATATTCTTATTCTTTAGGGCTTCAATGGCATTCATCATTTCTTGGGTTATTTTATCGGAACTACTCCTGAATTCCTTGAGGAATCCTCGGTCCATAATATTTAGTTGAAAGCCCACAACCGAATAATTTTTATTGCTTACGGATAAATTTTGTAAGCTCAAGAAATTGTCGATTGCAATAGTGTCGTTGCCCTTATGGCCATTAAGAAATACCTCTATATTGGTTTGGCCCGTGGTTATAGATACAATACAACTGGCAATAGCCAGTAAAATTAGTTTCCTCATAGCTAAGGATTTTGTTTTTTAAAATCCAGTAATATGATAAAGTTACACAGAAATTTCAGAATACTATTGTGCTACAAGATTAGTTTTGATTTAGGGCGGATTCAAAAGAATAAGGGCGTTGTTGGCGCCCTTTTCTGTTAAAATGGATTGCGTTAATGCCATTTTAAAACATTCGTGAACTCTGCGTAAGCGTTCAATTATTTATACGAAATAGGGGTTGCGGAAGTTTAATTTTTTTGGATTTTTTTTAAGAATAACTCACCCCCACCCCCCTCTCTGCCAAATAACGGCAATGTTGCATAAGAGAAAGCCTATGTTCAGTGCAGTCCCCTCTCTATCGGTCAGATAGAGAGGGGTAGGGGTGAGTCTGTACCTTAAGCCAAACCCTCAACATCATATATGAAAAATCTTTGAAAACTGCACTTGAAAGCCATTGTTTAAAACTACTTTTTCAACATCCACCTCAACCCACTATCTTTGCGCCCAATACGTGTGTATAGCTCTGTTTTTCTGCTAAACGCCACATTCTCAACCAGCTTTTTGCTGAAAAGTTATTAACAATTTGTAAAAAAGTGGGAATAAGTGGGTGGAAGTGGAAATTTTCTATATATTTTTACCAATTGAAAAATTGGTAGAAAAATGTCCTCATTCATTGGCGATTACGATTGCAAAGTTGACGAGAAGGGTCGCGTACTCTTCCCCTCTGCGCTGCGTAAGCAGATTACATCTGCTGCGCCCGATCGGTTCGTGGTGAAAAAGGATATTTATGAGGAGTGCTTGGTGCTCTTTCCAATGGAGGAATGGGAGCGCCAAAATGCCCTAATTAGCAAGAATACCAATCCTTACAACAAGGAGCACAACCAGTTCCTGCGCGAGTTTTACCGTGGAACCGCCGAGGTATCGCTCGATGCCAGTGGTCGTTTGCTTTTCTCCAAGCGCTTGCTCGAGATGGTTGGCATTGAAAAGGATGTGGTGTTTGCCGGAATGAACGGCAAAATTGAGATTTGGGCTAAGAGTAAGTACGAGGGCGCACAAATGCCATTGGGCGATTTTGCAAGCCTGGCCGATAAGATTTTGGGATCAACAATTATAAAGGATGAGTAATGGCCTACCACGTACCAGTGTTGCTTGCCGAAAGCATAGAGGGTTTAAATATTAAGCCCAACGGAACTTATGTAGACCTCACCTTTGGTGGGGGTGGCCATTCCCGCCTTATTATGGAAAAACTTAACCGCCAGGGGCGGTTGTTTGCTTTTGACCAGGACGAGGATGCTCTGGCAAACGCAATCGACGATAAGCGCTTTATGCTTATCCGTAGCAATTTCAAGTATTTCCGAAATTTTCTCAGGTATCACGGCGTCGATAAGGTGGATGGCATTTTGGCCGATTTGGGCGTGTCGTCGTTCCACTTGGATAGCCCCGAGCGTGGTTTCTCGTTCCGCTTTGATGGGCCGCTTGATATGCGTATGAATAGGCGCGCATCGCTTTCGGCTAAAACAGTGGTGAACAGCTACGAAGCAGAAGACTTAATGAAGATTTTTAGGCTTTACGGCGAGTTGAACGAGGCTAAACGCTTTGCCAACGCAATTTGCCGCGAGCGTTCAAATAGGCCGATTGAAACCGTGGAGGATTTGGCCGAGTTACTTAAGCCGATGATTCCACAGAAGATTCAGAACAAAACTTTGGCTCAGGTTTTTCAGGCAATTCGCATTGAGGTGAACCACGAGTTGGATGTGCTAAAAAGTATGATTCTGAACGCGGAAAAGTGCTTGGCAACTGATGGACGATTGGTGATTATATCTTACCACTCGTTGGAGGACAGGTTGGTGAAGAACTATTTCCGCAACGGAAATTTTGAGGGCGACGATAATCCCGATTTTATGGGAAATCGCACTGTACCTTTCGAGCAAATTAACCGTAAGGTAATTATTCCAACCGACGAGGAGTTGGAACGCAATAGTAGAGCGCGTAGCGCAAAACTTAGGATAGGATGTAAACTATGAGTGAGATTAGCGAGCAACCGGTTGAGTTTATCGAGGAGCAGCAGCCACCCAAGCCCAAGGATAAAAAGGGCGTTAAGGTGAAGGATTTCCTCAGCGGAAATATTCTTACACACGAGAATATTTCGGCACAGTTACCCTACGTAATGTTCTTAGTATTTATAGCGGTTATCTACATAGCAAACCATTACCGTTACGATAGGTTGATGCGCGAAGACCAAAAGGTGAAAACTGAACTCAAGAATTTACGTGCCGAGTCAATCACCACCGCAGCGGAGTTGATGTTTATCAGCAAGCAATCTGAGGTGGTTAAGCTGGTTGAGGAGAAGGGGTTGGAGTTGAAGGAATCGACAGTTCCACCTAAAAAGATAAAGTAGGAGAATTCGAATATCGAACAAGGAACTCTGAATTAGTAATGATGAATTAAAAAAATAACAGAACCCAAAACGAACAAGAACCGAGCGTATTTTGCGAGCTCATTAAAAATAATCAACTAAGCAGAATGTCACTAAAAAAGGAAATATTAACCCGAATTGCAGTAGTGTACGTATTTTTCGTACTGCTGGGGTTAGGCATTATTGCTAAAATCATCTATATACAGTTTGTTGAGGGGCATAAGTGGCGTGCAAAGGCTAAGGTTATTACCTATAAGGATATCATTGTAACTCCTAATCGGGGCGATATTTGCGCTACCGACGGACGGGTTCTGGCCACATCAATTCCCTATTTCGATTTAAGAATGGATTTGCTTGCTGGTGGTGTTACCGATTCTGTTTTTAACGCCAATATCGATTCGTTGGCAATTTGTCTATCGAACTTTTTTAAGGATAGGTCGAGGTACGCATATAAATCAGAGTTGACCAATGCCCGCCGATTGGCTAAGAACAAACGTTTCTACCCTGTTGCGCCGCGTAAGGTGAACTACATAGAACTACAGCAAATCAAAAAATTCCCTTTGTTTCGTTTAGGCGAGAATAAAGGTGGGTTTATTCCTGTACAAAGCAATAAGCGCATACTACCTCACTCAACAATGGCTGCTCGTACCATTGGTACTGTTAACGAGGGTGGCGTTGCCGTTGGTGTAGAGGGTGCATTTGATTATGCCCTAAAAGGCAAGGCAGGGTTGAGGGTTCATCAGCGTATACCTGGTAACAGCTGGGTTGAAGTGAAAAGTATGGACCAGATTGATGCTGAGGATGGTGCCGATGTTGTTACTACCATTGATGTTGAGTTACAGGATGTTGCCGAGGCCGCGTTGCGTAAGCAGCTAGATAAACACAATGCCGAGCACGGTTGCGCAATTCTGATGGAGGTTGCCACTGGCGATATCAAGGCCATAGCGAACCTTAAGCGCGAGGACGATGGCTCATACTCCGAGATGTATAACTATGCCATTGGCGAAAGTACCGAGCCCGGTTCAACGATGAAAATTCCAACCCTGATTGCCCTACTTGAGGATGGCCAGATGGAACTGGAAGATACCGTTAATACTGGAAACGGAAAGTATAAAATTTACGATAGAACAATTGTCGACTCCAAGGAGGAGGGCCACGGAAAAATATCAGTGAAGGAGGTTTTTGAGGTTTCGTCGAATGTTGGTGTAGTAAAACTGGTTGGCAAATACTACAAGGGCCGTGAGCGCGATTTTATTGACAGGATTTACGCGATGAAGTTGAATCAACCCCTAAATATCTCCATTCCGGGCGAGGTTGCACCTTACATCAAGTATCCGGGCGATAAGTACTGGTCGGGCATGTCGTTACCGATGATGAGTATTGGTTACGAACTTAAGCTTACACCGCTTCAAATTCTTACGTTCTACAACGCCATTGCAAACAATGGCCGGATGGTTAAGCCACGTTTGGTGAAATCGTTGGTAAGGCACGGACAGGTGGTTCAATCATTTTCACCCGAGGTTATATCTACATCAATTTGCTCAAGGTCAACACTCCGTAAGGTTAAGGAGGTGCTTGAGGGTGTTGTGGAGCAAGGAACTGCCATGAACCTAAAAAATCCTCGTTATAAAATTGCAGGAAAAACTGGCACCGCACAGGTTGCAAAGGGAACTAGAGGTTACAAGCATGGTGGGAGGGTAAGTTACTCCGCATCGTTTGCTGGTTATTTCCCAGCCGACGATCCAAAGTACTCCTGTATTGTGGTGGTTAACTCGCCCTCCAATAGCGTGTACTACGGAAACCTAGTGGCAGGCCCAATCTTTAAGGAGATATCCGATAAGGTTTACGCCACCAGCCCTGAGTGGTTCCGCGAGGTTGACGATAGTGGAGATTTTAAAGAGATACCTCAGGCAAAATCGAGTAGCAGGGAGGCCTTGGTAGAGGTGCTCGACGAACTGGATATTCCTTTCGAGAAGGCCGATAAAAAGGCCGATTGGGTTGCCACCGAGCGCGATAGCGTTAAGGTTGAGTTGAAGAAACTGAACGTATCCAAGAAAACCGTTCCAAATGTAGTTGGAATGGGATTAAAGGATGCATTATTCCTGCTCGAGAATACTGGGTTAAGGGTTAAGTTTCAGGGCAGAGGCTCTGTTCGCTCACAATCCATTCAGGCAGGAACCAAGGTTGCTCCGGGAAGTACGGTGTTTTTGGAGATGAGTCTGGGGGAAAGTTGATAGAGTTATTGAGTTAATAAGTTATTAGGTTTTTGATGGATGATGAGTTAGTTCGATAAATTGAGGCAGTTTAAAGTCACCAGTAACATGTCACTCTTCACCAAATTAAAAAAGAAAAAGATATACTGAAAGATATATAGCAATGTTGATTACACTAAAAAACATACTACCAAAATCGCTCAAGTTCGATGCTGTTGGCGCATTGGATATTGAGGTGGCTGGTTTAACGTTCGATTCTAGAACGGTCGACCGCGGATTTTGCTTTTTTGCAATAAAGGGTACTCAGGTTGATGGTCACCAGTTCATTTCAACTGCCGTTGATAAAGGTGCTTCGGTGATAGTTTGCGAGCAGATGCCCGTAGAAATATCACCCAAAACAACCTACATCAAGGTTGAGGATGCATCGTATGCGTTGGGTTTGATGGCATCGGCATTCTACGGTAATCCTTCGGAGAAGTTGAGGTTGGTTGGAGTTACGGGTACAAACGGAAAAACTACCACGGCAACTCTGCTTTACAAGATGGCTGGCCTATTGGGCCATAAATCTGGCTTACTTTCAACTGTTGTAAATTACATTGGCGATAACGAGGTTCCTGCTACGCATACTACCCCCGACCAAATTCAGCTCAACGCTTTGCTCGCTCGAATGGTGGCCGAGGGTTGCGAGTACTGCTTTATGGAGGTGAGTTCGCACTCAGTGGTGCAGAATCGTATTGC
>WBUV01000159.1 GCA_008933525.1 Bacteroidales bacterium
GTGATTGTTAATAAAGTGTAATCTTCACTACTAGTATTAAGAATACTTTTTAGTTTTTATCATTATAAAAACTAAAAAGTATTCTTATATATAAAAAATTTTCTTGAAGACAGCTTCTCACTTAAGTTGATTTCAGCGATTATCTGCAAATAGTGTAGCTTCTAAGCATGCTGCTGGTAAGCAACAACTTATAACAATAGACTATACCAACTCGGTCCTCTCGTACTAAAGTTGATTCTTCTCAATTTTTCTTCACTTCCGACAGATAGGGACCGAACTGTCTCACGACGTTCTAAACCCAAGTCACGTTACACTTTAATCGGCGAACAGCCGAACCCTTGGAACCTTCTTCAGCTCCAGGATGTGCAGACTCGACATCGAGGTGCCAAACAATCTCGTCGATATGAGCTCTGGAAGATCATCAGCCTGTTATCCCTAGCGTACCTTTTATCCGTATGCGGTACCCCTCTCTTACAGTAGTACCGGATCACTATGACCGACTTTCGTCTCTGCTTGACCTGCCAGTCTCGCAGTCAGGCAAACATGAGCCATTACACTATCGGTGGTTTTTACCCACCATCGTTTACCATCGCGCGCCTCTGTTACCTTTTAGGAGGCAGTCGCCCCAACCAAACTACCATTAATACAAAATCCCCAATGTGGGTAAAATATCATAGTTATTTGACTATTTTTCACTAACATCTAGCCTAAACAAAACCCAAAAACAGGACCGTTTAAGCTCACAGATAACAGCCTCACTCAAAAAATAACTAGATTATTTATAATGTAAAATTATAGTAAAGGTGCATAGGGTCTTTCCGTCTAATCGGAAGAACTTCGCATCTGCACGAAGAATTCAATTTCGCTGAAAATATGCTGGAGACAGTGGGGAAGTCGTTGAGTCATTCATGCAGGTCGATACTTAATCGACAAGGAATTTCGCTACCTTAGGACCGTTATGGTTACAGCCGCCGTTTGGTAATGCTTATGGTCTAAACACTTGTTTATCGCTTTAACGTCTTACCACGTGGCAGACCTCAGACCCTATACTTAATCTAACAATTTTGCAGAGTCCTGTGTTTTTAGTAAACAGTCGCCACCCCCAATTTTTTTCAAACCTTAAATGTTTAAGGATTGATATTCGTTCTCCCGAAGTTACCGAATCAGTTTGCCGAGTTCCTTCAACATAATTAATTCATTCGTCTTAGTAGATTTGCTACCTGTCCACCAGAGTCGGTTTGCGGTACGGTTATAAACGCCAACTAGCACGCACGAGGAACGTGTGATACTAATCAGCAGTGTTAATATTTTTCACGGTTTTAAATTTGTCGTCCTGCGCAATTAGCTCACCTATAAAAAACCACCTTTGTCGCGAGCATTTTACCTAAAACCACACAAAATTTTTAAACAAAGTTATGTCTAAAAAACAAAAACGCGTCCGACATCCGAAAATTAACAAATAAAGTTAATCTTGCTTGCTTAACTGTACGTTCGCATCTTTGTTAAAGCTAACAACATGGAACGCAAACCTTTGAAATTTTGGTTAATAAAGGTTTACAATGACAATTATTTTTATATAAATATCACTAAACCAACAAGTACTTCGCTCTCGTAATAATTTCTGTTAGATGTGCTGTAAAAAACAAAAACGCAAAACCAAACTCAAAACAATTAACACCTAATAATATAGTACAGGAATATTAATGACGTTTTCAAATTGACTATCGTCTACGCGGCTGCCCCAATAGTGACTAAAAGCATGTTAGAAAATAAATTCCTTCAAATAATCTTTACTAACTAAAAAGCCCTGAGCTCCGCGAGTGCCTTTTTTGTTTTAAGCTAAGAATTAAATGCAATAATATTTTATTGCATTTAGTACCCGTCTACTATGACAACAACAAGCTAATCCACCCTACTCTATTTAACGGTACCTGGCGATCATAAAAACGCTAATGTGCTTTACACTCCTGTTTCTCATCGAGCTTAGTAAACACTAAAACTCTTAGAGACCGACTACCTCTACGCAGTTTAACTTTACGTAGAAACCCTTGGACTTCCGACGATAGTGTTTTTAAATACGATAAACACTATATGCGCTACTCATGTCAGCATACTCACCTCTGATTTATAATCGAACCTAACGGCTCAACTTAAGCAAATACAGAGCGTTCCGCTACCAATACACGTTTTTTATTATGTGTGTATTACATAACTTCGGTTTTAAGCTTAAATCCCGTTAATTTATAGTAAACAATGTTAAAACTAGCTTGGTGAGCTATTACGCTTTCTTTAAAAGATGGCTGCTTCCAAGCCTACTTCCCAAACAAAACAACAAATGTTATACCTTGTTTATACTTAGCTTAAATTAAGGACCTTAGTTGATGTTCTGGGCTATTTCCCTTTTGAACACAGATCTTATCACCTATGTTCTGACTACCTGGCGTAAATACAAAACTTTACCATTTAAAGTTTAAATGACATCAGTAAGAACAAAAGCCCCCCATCAGGCACTCAGAGCTTTACCTGCAAAGTTTTAAACCAAGCGCACTACCTAAATAGTTTTCGCGGAAAACCAGCTATCTCTAAATTTGATTGGCCTTTCACCCCTAATCACAAATCATCCCAGTATTTTGCAACATACACGGGTTCGGTCCTGAAAGCAATCTGTTACAACGCCTGCAACCTGTTCATGACTAGCTCATTTAGTTTCGGGTCAAATCTATAATACTAAACGTCATTTCGACTTGCTTTCGCTACGCCTACAAATTTTATTTTTACCTTAAGCTTGCATAATAAATTTACTCGCTGACCCATGATGCAAAAGGTACCTTGTAGTTTTTATAAAAAAACTTCAAGTGCTTAAAACATAAAATTTCAGAACTATTTCACTAAAGTAAAATGAGTGATAAAAGAGAGATTATACCACTATTCATATTTACATAATTCAACCACAATCTTTGCCTTAGTCCTCGTGAAACATAAGAACTTTCAAAAAACAGTTGAGTCATGTCACAACGCCTCAAAAGCCCCCTGGTAAGTTTGCGTGAACTTACCGTTCCGAGTAGGTCTTAAACAGGCCCGTTTTTTTATTAAAAAACACACTTACGACACTTGTATATAGTTGAACACTTTTCACCTTTCCCTCACGGTACTTGTTCGCTATCGGTTATTTGCGCATACTATAGGCTTAGAATAAGAGTTCCTGTATTCAAGCAATACTAACTGCCCTACTCAACTCTTTCTAATAATGTTAAAATTCACGGGACTCCCACCCTCTGCGGTGTAGTACACAAATACTACTTGTTTTTTTAACATAAAATTCTTTGTTTAAAAATGCAAAATACAATGTTTTGCACTATAAAGTAACATAACGCCTTTTTACTGTCACACACAAACAACAAAATTAGCAGCTATGACCCCAAAAAACAAAGAAACAGAAAGAATGGCCTCAGTCATTTTCGCTCGCCACTACTAACAACTTCTCGCATTTGATTTCACCTGCTTTTGGCTATTTAGATGTTTCAGTTCACCAAATAAATATAGTTTAAAATAAACAAAGTTAACTTCTGGCGGATTCGTGTAATATTTAACCACTTCAGAGGAAAAAGGTTAACCTTGTTTTTTAAAGGGCATTTAAATGCCCTTTAAAGGCTACTAAAATATCTGTGGTAATAATTTAGCAGAAACATAAATACATACGCTTTATGTTAGCCACAGAGTAAAGACTCCGTGGCTGGTTTTACGGACTTCGTACGAGAGCTCTTACAACCCTTACCTAATATTGAGAAAAGACTCAATCAAAAAGTTAGTTAACGCCACTTGGCTCCAAAACACATTTCGCTACTTAAGCGTCCGCAATGGACAAATACCTAGGCATTCATTTTATGCTTTTCAAATTTGCTGCTTAAACGCACAGATATATGATTTTAAGACACTAATAAAAAAAAATAAATTTTTTCACAAAAACTAGTTTTTAGAGATCCTAAGCTAAAAGAATTGCAGAAAACTTAACAAACGTATGACAAACAAAGCTTGAAGAAAGAAGAAGAAGAACTGCATAAACTAATAAAGTATAGCAAAACACATCAGGAATGTTTGGGCAAGATGCTAAAAACTTTTTAAAAGTACGCGGCTTTGTCAAATTACACAATTTAAGACAATATTCATCCTGATCACGGATCTTTGTAGCATACACAGTAGCAAAGTCATTATAAAGGAAAGCTGACGCTTGCTCTTTGAAAATAAAAAAGGGTAAAACGTACATGCTAAAAGCAAGTTTACGTAAAAAAGAGCAAAGGTAAGAGAATATACCACGTATATCTTTTTCTTTACGCAGACGTTTGAAATACTCATAATCAAACCCTACAAATGCTGAAACTGTGCGAACACTTATCTCTACCCGGTAAAGAGATGCCCAAATATTAAGCAAAAAGACGAATACACCTACAAGTGTAAGTAAAGAACCAAAAGAGCTAAGATAATTAAAGCAAACGTACGCATCCGGATAATCAGGAATACGACGAGGCATTCCTGCTAACCCTAAGAAATGCATAGGAAAGAAAGTCAAGTTTACACCTATAAATGTAATCCAAAAATGAGCATAGCCCAGCTCAACATTTATTGGATAACCAGTAATTTTTTCAAACCAATAATAAAATCCACCAAAAAAAGCAAAAACAGCACCCATAGATGAAACATAATGAAAGTGTGCTACAACAAAATAACTATCATGAAGGGCAATATCTAATGATGCATTGGCTAAGGAAACACCTGTCACACCACCTACCGTAAATAGCAAAATAAATCCAATAGCAAAACACATTGCGACATGCAGAGCGATAACACCCCCCCACATAGTTGCAATCCAACTAAAAATTTTAATCCCTGTAGGAATAGCAATAATCATGGTTGCCGCTGTGAAATAAGCACGAGTATCTATATCTAAACCAACAGTATACATATGGTGAGCCCAAACTAAAAAACCTAAAAGTCCAATAGACGACATTGCATAAACCATTCCTGTGTAACCAAAAATAGGCTTAGACGAAAAAGTCATAACGATGTGGCTAATAACACCAAAAGCGGGTAAAATTAAAATATGAACTTCAGGATGACCAAAAAACCAAAAAAGATGTTGATACAGAATAGGATCCCCACCCCCGACATAATCAAAAAAACTAGTATTAAAATTTCTGTCTGTAAGCAACATTGTAATGCCCGCTGCCAAGACAGGTAAAGAAAGTAATAATAAAATAGCTGTAATAAAAACTGCCCAAACAAATAAAGGAACTCGGTGCCAAAACATTCCAGGAGTACGCATATTTATAATCGTAACAATAAAATTAATAGCCCCTAAAATAGAAGAAGCACCTGCAATATGCAAACTAAAAATTGCAAAATCAACCGCAGGTCCAGGGTGCCCTTGTAATGAAGATAAAGGTGGGTAAACTGTCCAACCAGTACCAGCACCACCTTGACTTATTGATGAAAGAATAAGTAAAAAAAGAGCTGGGGGTAATAACCAAAAACTAATATTGTTCATACGAGGAAAAGCCATATCAGGGGCTCCTATCATAAGAGGAACTAGCCAGTTACCAAACCCACCAATCATAGATGGCATAACAAAGAAGAAAATCATAATAAAAGCATGGGCTGTAACAATTACATTATATAACTGATAATCCCCATCTAACAAAGTAGGATTATTAGGAAGCATTAATTGTAACCTAATAAAAATTGAAAAAATAGTACCAATAATACCAGAAGCAGCACCAAATATAAAATAAAGTATACCAATATCTTTATGATTTGTTGAACACAACCAACGTGCCACCCAAGCATTGTTCTTTAAATTAAACGATTTAAAGAACAAAACCAGATCACGTAACCAAGTTGTTGTTTGACCAAAAGATGGAAAAAACGACAACTTGGTGGGGGTATATTGCCCTTCAAAGTGGTAAATACTCGAGTACTTCTTCGCATTAACAAAATTTAAAACATTTTCAACAAGCCAGCGGCTTAAAAGAGGGTAAACGACAAAAAAAACCCAAACGGTTCCTGGTATAACAATAAAAGTGTACGCTTCTACAAAAGCTACTAAACCAAATATAGAAAGGATTGTCATGTTGTATGCTATTTACTTTAAATAAAATATATAATAATTTTTAAAACTTTTATTTTTTATAATCTTTATACTAATAATTGTTACTTTGCTAACTTCTCTTCTAATAAATTTGCCCAAACATCCCAAGGCAACGCAACAATTTGGATCGGCATGAACCCATGGTTAACGCCACAGATTTCACTACACTGACCAAAATAAATACCAGGGGTTGTTATATAAGTAAAAGTTTGGTTTAAACGACCTGGAACAGCATCAGTTTTTAACCCTAAACTCGGAACTGCAAAACTATGTAAAACATCAGCAGCACTAATCAAAAAACGGATATGAGTTTTAGCAGGTAAATACAAAGGATTATCGACCCCCAACAAACGTAATGAATTTTGATGAGCTCTGTGATTAAGATCATCCCAAGGAACTAAATAACTATCAAAGTTCCAAATATTAGGTTCTTGAAAATTAGAATTTATTGCGGTCTCAAACGTAAGATCAACGTACTCGTAACTCCAATACCACTGGTGACCAATAACTTTAATGGTTACAGCAATGTCATCAGTTAACTCATCAGTTGAGTAAAGTAAAACAAAGCTGGGCACAGCAATTGCAAGAAGAACTAAACTAGGAAGAACAGTCCAGGCGACTTCTAAGTCAGTCCAATGAGAAAATTTTTTTGTCTCCTTAAAAGGTAACAGTGGATTAATATTAAAAAAGAAGCCTAACCACGAACCTGAAGCCAAATCATAAGACTGATTATTATCCTTAGAGGCTGACAATAAACGGTAAGTTGCACGAGAAGCTGACATACTGTACCGAAATAAAGTGTAACCTAAAGTCCACGAAACAAAAACTAAAATCAAAACTAAAAAAAAACAAATATAGTGGTGCAAATCAATAATACCCTCCATAACCGGGCTATAAGCTGGCTGAAACCCACACTGACCTGGGTGTGGTATACCTACTACAAAATAAATATTTTCTAACATAGAATATAACTGTATTTATAACAAAAAATATAAACAATTAAAAAAAGCTTAAATTAAAATAAGCAAAAAAAAAAAAAAAAAAAA
>WBUV01000160.1 GCA_008933525.1 Bacteroidales bacterium
TTGCCCAATAGGGCCCATGTTAGTTATTTTATCAAAAATGTCCACTTCTAAATGCTTTTAGGTAAAACATTAAACATCAATTGAAATTTGTCGCAAATCTACTAGAAATTCAGTAACGCTATCCAAATTTAATCAAAAAATATCTATAACTCTTTTAATGTTCTGATAACTAGTTTTTTGTGTTGATATTTTTGATTAAGTTTTTTTTATGTATCAATAATTATAATCCCTTTAGTCTAAAATAATGGGATAATTAACCTTTTTTATTATAAACTGGTAGATTTTTTTTTCCATTATCACTAATCTTTCTAACTTTGCCTGCTTATAATTACAATATTTTTTTGTTGTGCTAAACATTGATATGCGTTACTTAATAAAGAATCTTGCATTATGAGGAGTAGTCGTAACAACGAGTTTTTTTCGAAATGGAATTTTAAACTGCTATTTATAGTATTTGTGTTAATTCTTGGCGCATGCAGTGGCTTTGAGAAGATTTTAAAAAGTAAGGACTATGAGTTTAAGTACAAAAAAGCTCTAGAGTACTACGAGAATAAGGATCACTATAGGTATATAACTTTGCTTGAGCAACTCTCTCCAATTTACAAGGGAACTATGAGGTCCGATACCATTGAGTTTTACTTGGCACAAGGTTACTATCATCAGGGTGATTATTTATTGGCAGGCCACTATTACGATAAATTTCGTAAAACATTTCCTCGCAGTGCGTTTACCGAGGAGTCTGATTTTATGTATGCATATTGCTTCTATAAATCTTCGCCTCGTCCTGAGTTAGATCAAGATAATACCCAAGCTGCAATTGCTGCATTTGCAGAGTTTGTAACTCGTTATCCTAATACAAAGAAGTTTGCCGAGGTAAATAAACTAGTACTGGAACTTAGGGAAAAACTAGTGGAGAAATCTTACCTAAGTTCAAAACTATACTATAAAATTGGTGACTATAAGGCAGCAATTGTTGCGATTAGGAATAGTGTTAAGGAGTACCCTAACAGTAAGCATCGTGAAGAGCTGCTGTTCTTAATTTTAAAATCATCATATTTATTGGCCGATAATAGTATTGTAGAAAAGCAACGTGAACGTTTCCAATCTACTGTCGATGAATATTACACCTTTATAGGTGAATTTCCAAACTCACAGTATGTGAGCGAGGCAAAAAAGATGTACGAGTATTCTATGGATGTTTTAAAGAAGTTAAATTAATTAAATTACACATATGGACGTAAAAAAAATCAATGCACCAGCTAGTACTGTTACCCGCGATTTGGATAAATTAGATAAGGAAACAGGCAATATTTACGAGTCTGTTAGAATTATTGCTAAAAGGTCGAATAAAATTAGCGTTGATTTAAAGCAAGAACTTAATAGAAAGTTAGAAGAGTTTGCTTATTATACCGACAATCTAGAGGAAGTTTTTGAAAACAGAGAGCAGATAGAGATATCTAAATTTTATGAGAAACTTCCTAAACCAACACTGATTGCTGCACACGAATATCAGGAAGGTAAATTGTATCATACTAGAACCGAGAATACCGACGAGAAACTGTAATGAGACTTGCTGGCAAGCATATTATTCTTGGTATTACTGGAAGCATTGCAGCCTATAAGGCTGCTTCGTTAACTCGTTTGCTTGTGAAGGAAGGTGCCGAGGTAAAGGTTATTATGACACCGCTTGCCAAAGAATTTATTACACCACTGACTCTTGCTACTCTTTCTAAAAATCCAATTCTTGTCGATTTTTTTAACCCTGAAAATGGCGATTGGAATAGTCATGTAGATTTAGGGTTGTGGGCCGATTTGTACTTAATTGCGCCAGCAAGCGCCAATACCATTGGTAAAATGGCGCATGGAATAGCCGATAATCTTTTACTTACAACTTACCTTTCAGCCAAGTGTCCTGTTATGGTTGCTCCTGCAATGGATTTGGATATGTACAATCACCAAACCACACAGGATAATATTGCAACGCTCAAGCGTTATGGTAATGTCGTTATTGAAGCGGCAACAGGCGAACTTGCCAGTGGATTAACTGGGAAGGGTAGGATGGAGGAGCCTGAGAAAATTCTTGAGGTTGTTGTTAGTTTCTTTAATTCTAAAAAAAGGTTTCTTGGCAAGAAAGTGTTGATTACCTCCGGGCCAACCTATGAACACATCGATCCTGTCCGATTCATTGGGAATTATTCCTCCGGGAAAATGGGCACAGCTTTGGCATATAAGTTTGCTGAAGAGGGAGCCGAAGTGATTTTTATTTCAGGACCAGCCGCAGTTTTTCCAAATAGTAATCCGTCGATTAAAATTATCAACGTAACATCGGCTCAACAAATGCTGGATTCTTCTTTACAACATTTTGGTTCTGTTGATGTAGCCATTATGGCTGCTGCTGTGGCCGACTTTACCCCCGAGAATTCTTCTACACTTAAAATTAAGCGAGAGGCCGATGATTTGGTTCTCAAGTTAAAGCCTACTGCAGATATTGCTTCAACTTTAGGATCAAAAAAACATTCAGGTCAAATTCTTGTTGGCTTTGCCCTGGAAACTAATGATGAAGTTGTAAATGCAAAGAAAAAACTTGAGAAGAAGAATTTGGATTTTATTGTGTTGAATTCACTTAACGACTCCGGTGCTGGTTTTGGTTACGATACAAATAAAGTCACAATTATTGATAATAAGGGTACTTCCAATACGTTTGAATTGAAGAGCAAAACTGAGGTTGCATCAGATATTGTTGATGTAATTTCCAAAAGATTCATTTAATTTTACTGTTGCGATGTTACTAAAGCGTATTGCACTCATCGTTTTTTTTATTTGTCCTACTTTGCTTTTTGCGCAGGAGTTGCGTTGTAATATTCAGGTAAATTCACAAAAAATTCAGGGTACAAACCGAACCGTTTTTCAAACGCTTCAAACTGCCATTTACGAGTTTATGAACAATACAGCATGGACCAATCACGTGTATGGTTTTGATGAGCGTATTGAGTGTAATATCATGCTAAATATTACAGAGCAACTAGGTTCCGACGAGTATAAGGGAACGCTACAGGTACAAGCACGTAGGCCCGTTTTTGGCTCATCGTACAATACTACCATGCTCAATTTTCTGGATAATAATCTTCATTTTAGATACAGAGAGTTCGATAAAATTGAGTTTTCCGAAACAAGCCATTTGAGTAACCTATCATCCACACTTGCTTTCTACGCATATATTATTTTAGGTATCGATTACGATTCGTTTGCTAGTCTTGGTGGTGGCGAGTATTTTTTAAAAGCCGAAAAGATTGTTACTAACGCCCAAACAGCCCCAGAAAGAGGCTGGAAAGCATATGAGGGCAATAGAAAGAATCGATACTGGATGATCGAAAATTTGCTTAATAGCAAGTATCGCCCTCTCCGCGAAACATATTACCGATACCATAGACAAGGACTCGATAGAATGAGCGATAAATCCGCTGAGGGTAGAGCCGAGATTGCAGAGTGCTTGGTTTTGTTACAAAAAGTTTATAGAGAAAAACCCGATCCTTATTTATTCGGCTTACAACTTTTCTTTGATGCAAAGAACGACGAATTAGTCAATGTGTTTTCAGAGTCGTTTCCCACAGAAAAAGCGCGAGTTGTCAATATCCTTACTGAAATTGACAACGCCAACGCATCAAAGTACAAAACAATTTTGGAGCAAAAGAACGAATAGTTATCTTGCATAACAATGCTTCGAAAAATTCACATACAGAATTATGCTTTAATCGACCATCTGGAGATTGACTTCCAGAAGGGTTTAAATATTATTACTGGCGAAACTGGCGCTGGTAAATCGATACTTTTAGGTGCGCTTACACTTATTTTAGGTCAGCGTGCCGATACCTCCGTACTTAAGGATAAAACTAAAAATTGTATTATAGAGGGCGAGTTTGATGTGTCGGATTACGACTTGGAGGATTTCTTTGCAAGCAACGATATTGAGTTTGATAAAACCACCATTATTCGCCGTCAAATTAGCGATTCAGGTAAGTCCAGAGCGTTCATTAACGAAACGCCTGTGAACCTAAATCAGCTCAAGGAGCTTGGCGATCTGCTTATAGATATTCACTCGCAGCATGAGAATTTGCTGTTGAGCAATTCTCTATTCCAGTTAAAGGTAGTTGATTCATTTGCATCATTAAAAAATGATGTTCAAGCATATCGTAATAAGTTTAGCGCCTATAGAGAATTAAAGCAGCAATTGCTAAAGTTGGAGGACGATGCGCAAAGTGCAACTCGCGACTTTGATTATCTAAAGCATCAATTAACAGAGTTGACATCGGCAAACCTAAAGGCCGATGAGTTAGTTGAATTAGAGTCAATGCAGAAGCAGTTAACTCACGCTAGCGAAATAAAAGAATCTCTTCAATTCTCCTATGAGTCGCTGAATAACGATACTGCCTCAGTACTAGCAATGCTAAAGGATACAATTCATAGCCTGAAGCGAATATCGCAGTTCTATCAACCTGCCATTAATATTGAGCAACGTATTGAGAGTTGTCGCATTGAGATTAAGGATATTGTTACGGAGATTGATGCTCTGAATTCGAAGGTTGATGTTGATGATGAGTTGTTGGATAAGGTATCCAAACGAATCGACTTAATCTACACCTTATTCCAAAAACATAGAGTTACTAGCGTTGATGAGTTGATATTGTTGCGGAATTCTATTGAGGAGAAGGTGAACTATATATCTGGTCTCGATTTTAACTTGGAGAGCCTGCGCAAGGAGTTGAAGTTAGCAGAATCGGACCTAATGAAAGTTGCAACGGATATTTCTAGTAAGAGAAAGCAATCAATTCCTCAAGTGGAGAAGAGTGTTACGGATTTGCTGGTGCAATTGGGTATTCTGCACGCTGCTTTTAGAGTTGATATTCAACAGTTGCAGGATTTTCAACCTTGGGGTATCGACAAAATTACTTTCTTTTTCACAGCCAATAAGCAGGTTGCCCCAATGGAACTTTCTAGAGTAGCATCAGGGGGTGAGTTATCGAGGTTGATGTTGAGTTTAAAATCACTTTTGGTTAAATCATCTGGATTACCCACAATTGTTTTTGATGAAATTGATACGGGCGTTTCTGGCGAGATTGCCGATAAAATGGGTACAATTATCCACGAAATGGCCAATGGCATGCAAGTTATCAACATTACGCATTTGCCTCAGATTGCAGCCAAGGGCAAAACTCATTTCCTTGTTTACAAGGATAATTTATCTGCACAAAGTGCAACACGTATAAAACTTTTGAACCCCGACGAAAGGGTGATTGAAATTGCAAAAATGCTTAGTGGCGAGAAACTTACCGATGCCGCTTTGTCGAATGCAAAGGAACTATTGTCATAAAACAATTGTTTAAGCGGATTGAACAAACTATTTTTGTAGTTGTTTACTACGTTTGTATAACCTAAATTTAAAATATGGCTTACAATTTATTGAAAGGTAAGAAGGGGTTGATTTTTGGAGCCCTAAACGACAAGTCTATTGCCTGGAAGGTGGCTGAAAGAGCCCACGAAGAGGGTGCCGAAATTGTACTATCCAATACTGCAGTGGCAATTAGAATGGGTACTGTTTCTGAACTTGCCGAGAAGTGTAATTCTGTGGTAATTCCAGCCGATGCTACTAATGTTGCAGAGTTAGAGCACCTTATTTCCCAAACAATGATGCGATTTGGTGGTCAACTCGATTTTATTCTGCATTCAATCGGTATGTCGCCAAACGTTCGCAAGGGTAGAACTTACGATGACCTAGATTACGATTATTTGCAAAAAACACTTGATATTTCAGCACTTTCGTTCCATAAAGTTTTGCAAACCAGTTGGAAGATGGACGCCATTAAGCGTGGTGGTTCTGTGGTTGCATTATCGTATATAGCTGCACAACGTACACTTTATGGTTATAACGATATGGCCGACGCCAAAGCATTGCTAGAATCTATTGCTCGTAGTTTTGGATATATCTACGGAAGGGAGCGCGGAGTTCGCATCAACACAATCTCTCAGTCGCCAACTGAAACAACCGCAGGGGGAGGAGTTATGGGATTCGATGCTTTGCTCGATTTCTCCAACCGTATGTCGCCACTTGGCAATGCTGATGCGTTAGATTGTGCCGATTCCTGTATAATGATGTTCAGCGACTTGTCGCGTAAAATTACTATGCAAAATCTGTTTAACGATGGAGGATTCTCAAGTATGGGCATGAGCAACAAGGCAATGGCTATCTACAACAGAAATCTCGAAGAATGTAAGGACTGTAAGTAAAGTAAATAGATATAAAAAAGAAAAACCCGCTTTAAGCGGGTTTTTTGTTTATCCTAGGTACGATTTAAGTAATTTACTTCTTGAAGTATGACGCAATCTTCTAATTGCTTTTTCTTTAATCTGACGAACCCTTTCGCGGGTTAAACCAAACTTTTCGCCAATTTCCTCAAGTGTCATTTCCTGGCAACCAATTCCGAAAAACAACTTAACAATATCGCGCTCTCTCTCGGTAAGTGTTGCTAACGAGCGTTCAATCTCACGGCTTAACGATTCGTTAATTAAACCACGGTCGGCATTTGGAGAATCATTGTTGATAAGAACGTCCAATAAACTATTGTCCTCTCCATCAACAAATGGAGCATCAACTGAAACGTGACGTCCGCTAACACGTAGTGTATCATTAACCTTTTCCTTTGGAAGTTCTAGCAAGGTTGCCAATTCCTCTGGCGAAGGAGTACGCTCAAATTCCTGCTCAAATTTCGAGAAAGCCTTGTTGATTTTATTTAAGGAACCAACTTGGTTCAATGGTAAACGTACAATTCTGGATTGTTCAGCTAAAGCTTGGAGAATTGACTGACGAATCCACCATACCGCGTATGAGATAAATTTAAAACCACGGGTTTCATCAAACTTCTCAGCAGCTTTAATCAAACCAAGGTTTCCTTCGTTGATAAGGTCGGGTAGGCTTAAGCCCTGATTCTGGTACTGTTTAGCCACCGATACGACGAAACGAAGGTTTGCTCTGGTAAGTTTTTCTAATGCTGCTTGGTCACCCTTCCTAATGCGCTGCGCTAATTCTACTTCCTCTTCAACTGTGATAAGGTCTTCCTTTCCAATTTCCTGTAAGTACTTATCAAGCGAAGCGCTCTCTCTGTTAGT
>WBUV01000161.1 GCA_008933525.1 Bacteroidales bacterium
CTTTTAACTTGGTTTTAATCCAAGTTTCGCCCATGTTGGCTGAATAGTCAACTCCAATTGTTCCAGAAACAATCAGAACTTTTGCTTTAGGTAGAAATTTGACACACGATTCAAATCCTGATGGAAATTTTTTTGTGAGAGTCCAATTTTTTCCCGAATCGTCACTTACGGCAATATTATCCATTGCCTCGTCTATTTTTTGCCAAGAACCTCCAGCAATAGCATAGGAATTGCTCCCTATCTTTGCAATTGAATAAATGCCGTAAGATTCTCCAGCCTTAAGTGGCGATTTTATTGCCTCCCAGGTTTTCCCAAAATCAACGCTTCGAATAACTCGAGCTTCAGCGCCGCCTGTTCCGTAAAGAATAACTCCGTTGGTAGAATAAACAACAGATGTACCACTGGCTGCATAACCTCCTTCGGGGTATAGCGGTTTTGGAATTGCATTAAAATCAACCGTATCCCATGTTTCTCCGCCATTTTGGGTCTTTATAAAAAGAAAGTTTCCTCTAATAGGATCGCTGCAAGCAATGCCTCTTTGAGAATCGCAGAAATCGAATGAGTTGAAAAATATCAATGAGTCGGAGTTCTCATAATTAAGAGTCCATGTTAAGCCTCCATCGTTAGTCTTGTAGATTCGTGCTGGAGAACCTGCGCTTAATGCAATAGCAGAAATATCGCTAAATGCATGAATATCTCTAAAATCTAATTGAGTATCGTTGTTGATTTTTCCTACTTGCCAAGTTTTACCTGCATTTACAGTGCGTGCAAATGTTCCTTTGCTTCCGCTAATCCATGCAACCTTATCATTTAAAACATCTACACCACGAAGGCTTGGTTCACCTTCAACAGTATACTCTGTGATGTCTGCATTATTAAGACTATTTACTAAATCTTCCTTGCCACCTGAACAGGAGATTAGAACTATGAAATAAAAAAAGTAGGTTAGGTTTTTCATTGCTTTATCTGAAAATAAATCTATTCTTTAACTTATCATCTGAATTGTTAGCAAGCATACTTTAGGGGGTTAATAACTTTATATTGATAGGATTTACTCCATCCCAATTTGAAGTGAATACTATTTCTCCTTTTGATACAATCTCGACCAATAGAGAGTCCTTGATACGAGTAACGTTTATATCAAAGTCACTTCCGAATGCTTTTATATTTTTTAATGACATTCTGTCCCAATCCGAAGGTAGACGCGGTGTTAGTTTAAAACTTCTAAATCCAGTAGGTTCTATTCCAAATAAGCCTTCGGTTATTACTCTGCAGTACAACCCGCTTTCGGCAGATAAGTGCCTCTTGTTTCCCTCAGGCCAAGCTTCAATAGGGTAAGGAACATGCTCTCCAAGTAATCGTTGCGAGGAGTAAAACTTTAGGTAGCCTATTGTTTTATCTGTTGCTCCAGCCATAAGCAAACCTCTAAAAGCATAGAGCGTTGCTCTGTCCCAGAAGGTTTTATCTCCCGATTCGGTAAGAATTCCATTCGATGTCCAAAGTTTATCGGAGAAAAGCGCTTTCAATGTCTCTTCTTTTCTGTCATAAATACCCATTGTAAGAGGTATGCAAATCCACGCACGAAGTTTAGTGTTTCCATCGTAGTAACGGTAGGTGTTGAATCCTTCAACATTGGCCCCGAAATAGCTTTCGATGGATTCTTTCAACGCCTTTGCTCTTTGGCCATAAATTTTCGATAATTCAGGCTTCTGAAGTTCGTTTGCCAGTAATGATGCACTAACTAGGCCTCCATATGCCAGGGTATTTGTTGAAAGGTTGTACTCCCCAGCGGGAAAGCGCCCTTCAAGTTCATCTGAATTTGAAAAAATTACTCCTTCTGATGAGATATTCCTATTCAAATACTCCAAGCACCACTCAATTAGCGGCCAAAGTTCTTTGGCCGTTTCCTTATCGCCATATGCTAAAGCAAAACGCGAAGCACCGTATGCTATCATTGCTTGATCGCCCCTATCGCCTGCTCCATTCCAGTAATCGACACCTTCGGCAATAATTGAGCTGGGTATTGGTTTGTAATCCGGATTCATATAGCGAGCAAAGTGCCTAAAACTATTTATGGCAGATTCAACCCCCGAAATATCGCCAAGGAATGGAAAGAAAGGGTTTATATATTCTGCTTGGTCGTTCGCCCAAATAGCAGCATAATAAGATGTTCCTCCTGGAGCATGCATTAGCCCTCCCTTTGTATCGAAAATACTCTCGGAAGCACGAATCTTAGCGAAATTAAATTCCGAATTAATGGTATCCGAGGGAGTTTGTAATTGCAATGTGCTAAATATACTTGCAACAAAATTCTCCCGTTTGGCCAACTCATAGTTTGGCGAATATAAGTAGGGTTCTTCACTCGATTTTCGACCAGTATAAAGCAACCAAAAAGATGTGTTTTCACCTGGTTCAAGAGCAACTTTTTGATTGCTATAAACCTTGCAACTAACAATGTATTTGCCATATACCCCTTTTGCAGGGTCTGTTTCAAAAACCCTTCCACCTTCAATAACTTCGAACTCACACCTACTGTTTGATGTGTTAGTAATAGTGCAAATCTCTATTACAGCTGGCTTATCGACAGAAGGAATGATCTCTCTTCTAATTTTTAAAGGACCGTCAGTCTCACTTTCAATAGTTATTTTTCCTTTATGTTGGAATTTCCGAGGCAACTCTTTTATTACAGCGCCATTTACCTTAAGCAAAGGTTGTTCTGTCTGATCAAAATCAATTATTAAACTAGCATGAGTATCGTTTGGAATTCGACGAAGCATTGGAAATATAAGCCGCTTTTTTAGAACCAAAACGCCATTGTTAACTCCATACGTAACAATGGTTGAAACTTGCTTTCCGCTCATCTCGATATTATCGGTATGAGTATCGTTAGGTTTTACGTTCCAAGCAATGGAGCCATCGGTTGTCAAACTCCATCGAAGTATGTTAGGCTGAGCATCATTGCAAAAATATGCCAAAACCATAGTAAAAGTAAGTACAAATCGAATCATAGATATGATTAGTTTATTGTTATACCGATTCCTTTTCCCAGAGCATTTTTGAAAAGGAGTAATGCAAGGAAGCTTTATTCCTTCATTACTCCTTTATCGCTATTTAAAAGCTAACCCTCTTTCTGTTTCTACATCCTCAATAGACTTTGCTAAAGGTTTCCCGAGTATTCTATGGCCAGTTTCAGTTATTAGAATATCTTCCTCGTTACGAATTCCTCCAAAGTTCCTGTACTCGTTCACCCTGTCAAAGTTTATGAATTCCTTGTTAGTTCCAGTTTGCTCCCATAAATCAATTAGTTCGGGAATAAAGTATATACCGGGCTCAATGGTTATTACAAATCCAGGTTTAAGCTCGCGACCCAAGCGGAGCGATTTTAACCCAAACTGCTTACTTTTTGGTATACCACAGTAGCCAACATACTGCTCGCCTAGGTTCTCCATATCGTGAACATCGAGCCCCATCAGGTGCCCTGTTCCACAGGGGAAGAATAGGGCGTGCGCTCCGTTTGCAACGGCATCGTCGGTATTGCCTTTAGTAAAGCCAAGCGCCTTCATTCCATCGAATATGGTTCGTGCAACCTGCATATGAACATCGCGGAAATGTACGCCGGGCTTGAGCATTTCTATAGCGCCATTATGCGCGGAAAGGGTTATTCGGTATATCTCCTTTTGCTTTCCGGTGAATGTTTTACCAACTGGAAATGTGCTACTCATATCGCCAGCATAGCCCATAGGGGTTTCATAACCTGCATCGAGTAGGAATAATTGACCTTCCTTTATGGTGTTTCCGTGATAATGGTTGTGAAGCGTTTGTCCGTTAATAGTAGCAATAATGGGGAAACTGATTCCTCCGCCAGCGGCAAGAGCAACCTCGTGAACCTTTGCTGCAATCTGTGCCTCAGTCATTCCCGGTTTAGCATAACGCATTGCGGCTTGGTGCATTTCAGCGGTCATTGAAACGGCGTGCTCAAGTTCAACAATCTCCTCGGCCGACTTAATGTTTCGTTGTTCGCCCACAGCCGTAATAAACTCAACGCTTGCTTTGGTTTTAGCCTCAGCCGGACTGATTCCAAGGAATCGCATCAACTTAATTAAATGTTCCGGACGGTATGGCGGTAAATATTTAACAGTTCCTCGGGGGTAGTGATATAGTTTCTCGGAGAAATCGGCAACGGAGCCTGTATTTTCCACACCAACAGTGGCGGCCATCTCCTTGATGGTTGGCTGTGAGCCCATCCATACAATGCTATCGATGGTAAAATCATCACCGAAAATATAATCGTTGCCACTTTCAATTTCCATTACGGCATAAAGCCCCGGTTTGTTGATTCCGAAATAATACAGGAATGTGCTATCCTGACGGAAATGGTATGTGTTATCCTCGTAGTTCATACCAACCTCGTCGTTTCCAAAGAACAGTAGTACTCCGGATTTAAACTGTGCCCTAAGCTGATTGCGGCGGTTGATGTAGGTTTGTTTGCTAAACATAGTGGTTTGGTTTTATTATAATTCAAGGAGTGATGGAGAAATGGAGTAATGGACTATTAGTCTTCATTCCTCCAATACTCCATTATTATTTAATCTTATACTCTTTTGGATGCTCAACTCCAAGCAAATGCTTCACAAAGAAATCCCAGCGTTTGCGCAGAAAGTACTTGTTCCAGTAGCATGTGTCGTGATTATCGTTTGGTAAAACAATAAACTCAAAATCCTTATTGGCCTTGGTTAGCTCGCCAGCAAGTTTGTATGTGGCCGAAGGGTTCACATTATTATCCAAATCGCCTGTTACAATCATTAAATGTCCCTGCAATTTGCTCGCATTGGTAACGTTGGATTGATTGTGATACTGGGTATCTACTGGAAATCCTTGGTATAGTTCAGGCCACCATATTTTTTCCATTCTATGGTCGTGGTCAGCTGCAGACGATACCCCAACTTTATAGAAATCTGGAAATAGGAGTAAAGCTCTAGTAGCATCGTAACCTCCAGCGGAATGCCCATAAATACCAACCCTATCGGCATCGATATACGGGTACTTCTCGGCAAGTTTCTTAATCACATAAACGTGGTCTACTAGTCCATAACCAAGTTTAGCATACGAAACATCGTGAAACTCCTTTGAACGGTAAGCGCTACCTCTTCCATCGATATTAACCACAACAAACCCCAATTCAGCCAACGATAAATCCATGTTTAACACGCTGCGCGAGAAATTCTTTGGAGCACGAATGGTGTGAGGCCCAGTGTAAGTTCCATCAATTACAGGGTATTTTTTGTTGGGGTCGAAATTGGTGGGTTTGATTATTGTTCCATAAAGCATTGTTTTGCCATCATCGGCAAGCATACTGAACGTTTCGGCAGGTTTCCATCCCATCTTCACCAAATCATCAATATCAGTTTTTTCAATACTCATAAGCGTTTTGCCATCTTTCAAATTCCGAACAACGGCAATATTTGGGTCTTTATGCGATGAGTAGTTATCGACAAAGAATTTTTTATCGGGCGATATTCTAATATCATGGGTTGCCTCCTCGGGTGTTAGGAGTTTTTGGTTTTTACCATCGATGTTTATTGAGTAGAGATATTTTTGGTAAGGATCTTTGTTTGGGTCAACTCCGCCAGCTAAAAACCAAATATTTCCGGTTTTCTTATCGATATGCTCAACACCATAAACGTAGAAATCGCCCTTGGTTATTTGGTTTTTGACTTTACCTGTCGAGAGGTCGTAGCGGTATAGGTGGCTCCAACCATCCTGCTCCGAACGCCAAATAAATTCGGCTTTATCGTAAATCAGCTCAAATGTTTCGGTGTATAAATCGACAAAAGTTTTTGGGTACGATTCAACTAAAACAGAACGCGTCTTCCCAGTTTCCAAATCAATCTCAAACAGTTCACGAGTTTTGTAACCACGATAATACTTGATGTGGTATGCCTTGGGGCAACCTTCAAAGGTGTAAAATCCTGTTCCAAGAAATGCGGGGTTCGAAGGTAAATCTATTCTTACTCCATTCTTATTGGCAACATCGAAAAGGTAAAAATCGGCCATTGTAACTACTGAATCACCTGCAAGTTCCCTTTCGTAAGACACTATTTCAGATTGATAGCCTTCCACATCAGTTTTGTACATCAGCAAGCGGCGGGTATTCCGTCTATCGAACTTTGGAACGATTAGTTTTTTAGAGTCATTGCTCCAATAAGCCTCAATGGTGTAATCATTCTTTTCGCCTTTACTATCGTTGCGAGTGAAATACCAACTAAGATTATGGCCATAACCATCCTCGGGAGAACCATCGGTGGTTAGCTGAAACTCTTCTGCAGAGTTTTTACCCTTTAGGTAGATATTTCCATCCTTAATAAACGCAATCCAATTTCCATCGGGCGATAACGATTCCTTGTCGGTTAACGAAGGCTCGTCAACTTTTCGAAGTAGTGAGTTCTTCGCAGGATTATAAATCCATTGAGTTTCTTTTGTCCAAAAGGTAAACTCATCTTTTCCCAAAAATTCAGCTCGACTAATTGGAAGCTCATAGGGTTTAACCTCCTCCTTAAGGCTATCGGTTAGTAATACTGCCAACTTTGAATGGTCAAATGCAGCAGATTTCTGCTTTGTAGTGAGATTAACCTTGAAAAATTCTTTCCCGTTTCGGGTATTAACGCTGTAAATAAATGTGTTTCCGTGCGTCTCCCAGGTTGGTTCTACCCATCGGTTGTATATGCTTTTCTCCAAATTTCTTTGCAAAAACTTTTCGGCTCGGGCATAATCTTCGACTGTTACCTGACCATTTGAAAGAAATGGAACGATTACAAAAAAGACTAAAATCGTTGATTTATATCTATTCATATCAGAATAATTTTAATGTTTAAATTCCTTTATCCACCAATTGTGGCTTGTATGCCGTATCCTGCAAAAATTGATATGGCTTTTTCCTGAACACTTTTATCGGGTTCAGCCAAATTTTCGAAACTGTCGGCTTTACCCAATTTCACATATTTGTGTTGAGCAATATTATGGTATGGCAAAAGGTTAACTACCTTTTTCTCGCCCGATAATTTGGAAACAAATCGAGCCGTTTCAACAATATTCAGCATAGAGTCGTTAACGCCACCAATAAAAGGTACTCGAATAATAACC